>JACZXZ010000053.1 GCA_022571365.1 Pseudomonadota bacterium
AAGCAAGGCCGCAACATCATGGAGCCGTCCATTGCCTGCGCCCACGCGGGCGTCACCACCGGCGAGTGGGCGGAGGCCCTGCGCGGCGTCTTCGGCGCCTACCGCGCGCCCACCGGGGTCGGCGCGGCGGCCATATCACCGGGCGCGGGCAACCGCGTGGAAGCGGTGCGCCGCCGGGTCGAGGAGGTGTCGAGCCGGCTCGGCCGCCGGATTCGGATGCTGGTCGGCAAGCCCGGCCTCGACGGCCACTCCAGCGGCGCCGAGCAAGTCGCGGTCAGGGCGTGCGACTGCGGCATCGATGTCACCTACCAGGGCATTCGGCTGACCCCGGCGGAGATCGTGCGCGCGGCGCTGGAGGAGGATGTCCAGGTGGTCGGCCTCTCGATCCTCTCGGGCTCCCACGTGGCCCTGGTCACCGAGGTGCTGGAAGGCATGAAAGAATCGGGTCTCGGCCACGTGCCGGTGGTGGTCGGCGGGATCATCCCGCCCGCCGACGCTGAGGTCCTCAAGGCCGCGGGCGCCGTCGCCGTCTACACGCCCAAGGACTACGACTTGACGGCGATCATAGCCGACATCGTGGAGATCGTGGACCGGGAGACCCAAGCGGCGGCTTAGGACTCCTGAAATTCCTCGCCCCGCCCGGGCATCACCCGGGCATCCATCACCAGGTCAGCGGTGAGCCTCGGGCCCATCGCGCCGCCGCCACCGCGGAGGTCGCCAGACGACGCGTTTGGTCGAGGGCGTCATTCGGCGAAGGCTTCATTGGCTCGATCGGGGCTGAACGGCCGCTGCGTTCGAGGCCCTTGGGGCGCCTTACCGCCCGAGGTCCTTGAGGATCTCCCGCGCCGCGTTGTGGCCCGGCACGCCCATGACGCCGCCGCCCGGATGAGTCGACGCACCGCACTGGTAGAGGCCCCTGATCGGGCTGCGGTAGTCGGCGTAGTGGGGCGCCGGGCGCATGAAGAACAGCTGGTCGATCGACAGCTCGCCATGGAAGATGTGGCCCTGGGGCAGCGCCAGCAGGGACTCGAGATCCGGGGGCGTCAACACCTGCTTGTGGATGATGGCATCCTTCAAGTCCGGCGCGTACTCGCCGATGGTCTCGATCACCGTGTCGAAGAGGTGGTCGCGCTCTTCGTCCCAACTGCCCCCTTTGAGCTCGTAGGGTGCGTGGCCGCCGAACAGGTTGATGATGTGCTTGCCGGGGGGCGCCGCCGTGTCGTCGTGGAAGGTCGGGGCCACCACGGAGACGAATGGACGTTTGGAATACCACCCGTACTTGGCGTCGTCATAGGCCCTTTCCAGATATTCGACGGTGGGGCCGATATGGACGAAGCTCGGGTAGGCGGTGCCGGTCTCCTCCGGCTTGAATGCGGTATAGGTCGGCAACGCGTCGACGGCGAGGTTGATCTTGAAGGCCGTGCTGAAGGTGCGATAGGAGCGGATCTCGTCCACGAACTCGGCCGGCAGATGCGCCTCGCCGACCAGCTTGAGGAAGAGAAGCTTGGCGTTGGCGTTGGCGACGACCGTCTTGGCGGCGATTTCCTCACCCGATTTGAGGGCCACGCCCCGCGCCCGGCCATCCCTCATGAGGACCCGCTCGATCTCGGCGCCGGTCCGGACTTCCATCCCGAAGCGCGCGCCCGACACCGCGATCGCCTTTGAGATCGCGCCCATGCCGCCGCGCATGACGCCCCAGCCGGCGGCCCCTTCGTGCTCGCCCATGAGGTGGTGGACCAGCACATAGGCGGTGCCCGGCGTCCGTGGTCCGGCGAAGGTCCCGATGCCGCTGGAATAGGAGAGGACCGCCTTGAGCTGGTCGGACTCGAACCAGTGATCCAGGTAGTCATAGACGCTCTGGGTCAGCAGGTCCGCGAGGCGATAGAGCTTGCCGCCGATCTTGCGGTATCGCCACAGCAGGCCGGCGGTGCGCTTCAGGTCCTTCCACCGGCGGGACGCGGGATCGGGGGGCGTTTCCCACATAAACCGGCGCATGAGGCCGATGACCTCGCCCAGATGCGCCACGAAGTCGGGGTAGGCCTCGGCGTCCTTCTTGGAGAACTTCCGGATCTGGGCGCAGGTTTTACCGATGTCGTCCCAGTAGACGAAGCTGCCGCCGTCGGGGAAGGGGATGAACAGGTGGTCCGTCGGCAGCACCTCGAAGCCGAACTTCTCGAGCTCCAGCTCGCGGATGATCTTCGGCGGCATCAGGCTCATGACATAGGAGGCCACCGAGACGTGGTAGCCGGGCCAGACCTCCTCGGTCACGGCGGCGCCGCCGATGACATCCCGGCGCTCGAGGACCAGGACCTTGAGCCCGGCCTTGGCCAGATAGGTCCCGCAGACCAGGCCGTTGTGGCCGGCGCCGATGACGATCGCATCGTAGGTCTGGGCCATCTTCACATCTCTTCCTACCACTGGACTGTTTCAGCCCCCGGAGGGACAAGCCCTCTAAGTCATTGACTTAGCGGGATTTCCTTTGTCGTGCGTTGCAACATGACCAGCCCATGGAATCACCATGGAATCATGCGGGAGCGGAAATCCGGGAACGGGCACCACGCGCTACGCCAATCGCGACTGCCGTTAAACCTGCGAGCGTCAGCAGGGCAGCAAGGCCTCGTCGTTCCGGCGAGAGCGGGCGGAACAACGTCAATGCGTGCCGCCCGGAGCCGGCAGGTATGGCTCGCGCTCGCCGCGGAGATATCGGAACACGTCGACGGCGTCGATGACCAGCGAGATGCCGTCGACGACGATCACGGCGACGATCCAGTAACCGAGCGGGCTGTCCAGCCCGATACTCTCCAGACGGGTCACCAGCCAGGGCAACAACGGCAGCCAGAAGATGTGGCCGATGCCGAGCAGGCGCACGAAGCCCTTGGCGCGGAAGATTGCGGTCGTGGTGAGCATTCCGGCGATGAAGGCGGCAAATACGACCTTGGCTTCGATTGCTCCGAAGAAGTAGATCGCGCCGATCGCATTGAGCGCCAGCAACAAGCCAATCCAAAGCGGCCACGGCATCTTCATGGACATCAGGGCCTTGTTGAACTCGATCATCGCTTTCACGGTTTCCTCCTGCATCTCATCGTCATCTCCTCCATCGTCTTAAAGTTTCCCCTATAAGGCGCTTTTGCCCCGCCCTTGCCGGCTCCTCCCTTGCCAGGGCGGCGTGGACTCTCCGAGACTCACGATGAAACGCAAGAAGATGTCAAGCCGGATCAGGGCCGTTGGAGGGCCGCCGATCGGCCCTCCCCGCAGGGCCTGCCCCATCGGCCGGTCGGGGAGAGAAGCGCGGGACGGGACGGTCCGGCTGACTCTAGGGGGCGGGCGCCTCCGACTCCGTGCGGGGCGGGACGGTCCGGCTGACTCTAGGGGGTGGGCGCCTCCGACTCCGGGCCCGGCGGGAGCCCGGACACGCGGCCCGGCGGTTGCCGGCGCGCCCGGGCGGTTGCCCGGACACGCGGCCCGGCGGGAGCCCGGACACGGCCCGGCGGTTGCCGGCGCGCCCGGGATCGGCTAAACGATCGGCTAAACCGTCCCGCGCCCCGGCGCCGTGCTTGTGAACCCCGAGGGAGGGGCCCCCAGGCGGCGCCCAAGAGAGGATGGATCGCGTGAGCTTTCTCGACCGTATCACCGAGTGCAACAGCCACGACCTCTCCGGGTTTCTCCCCCTCCTCGTGGGCGGCGAGCGGGTCGGATGGGTGCGGCTGGATTTCGCCGAGCGGCTCAAGCCCTTCGGCGATGTGTTCGAGGTGACGGAACAGGCGGTCGCCCTGTCGCCCGCGCTCGAGTCCTTCGAGGCGCGCTCGGCGGCGGTCGGGAGGGTGCTCGAAGAGCTTCGCGCGCACGGAGCCGTCGCGGGCTGGCGCGACGAGCCCTATCCCGTTACCACCGACTTTACCGCCCCGCCCCTCCTGCGGATGGAGCGGGCCGCGATCCCCCGGATGGGCATCCGCGCCTATGGCATCCACATGAACGGTTTTGTCCTGGACGGCGCGGGCATAAAGATGTGGATCGCCCGCCGCGCGCGGGACAAGCAGACCTATCCCGGCATGCTCGACAACATGGTGGCCGGGGGCCAGCCCATCGGCATCTCGCTCCGAGACAACCTGATCAAGGAATGCCGGGAGGAGGCCGGTATCCCGCCCGAGATCGCGGCCCGCGCGGTGCCGGTCGGCTGCATCTCCTACTTAGCCCAAGTGCCGGAGGGACTGAAGCCCGACGTCCAGTTCTGCTACGACTTGGAGCTGCCGCCCTCCTTTACGCCCGAGCCGGTCGACGGAGAGATCGAGAGCTTTCACCTGTGGCCCATCGAGCAGGTGATGGAAGTGGTCGCCAAGACCACCGAGTTCAAATTCAACTGCAACCTGGTGATCATCGACTTCCTGGTGCGCCGCGGCCTGATCCAGCCGGACGAGCCGGACTATGTGGAGATCGTCCAGGGGTTGCGCCGCTAGGCCCGATCCAGCCGGACGAGCCGGACTATGTGGAGATCGTCCAGGGGCCGCGCGGCTTCTTTGGCGCTACTCGAGAGGCGAGTGGCACTACTCGAGAGGCGAGGCTGCTCGCCCTGGGCCGAAGGACGGGAGGCGAGCGTGGCGATGACCGGTCTCTTGGAACTCTCCGGTCCAAGCTTTCCGCCCGCGGCGGGTGGCGCTGCACGGCAGCTCGTCATCCTCTTGCATGGCTGGGGCGCCGACGGAGGCGACCTGATCCAGCTGGCGTCTGAGTGGACGCGGCTTCTACCCCATGCGGAGTTCCTCTCGCCCCACGCGCCCTATCCTTGCGATATCGGCGTCGGCCGCCAGTGGTTTGCGTTCCATGACCAAAGCGAAGAGATGATGCGGGCCGCCGCGAGCGCGACGGCGCCCATGCTCAACGCCTTCCTCGACGACGCGCTTCGCTCGCGCAGGCTCACCGATAGCGACCTCGCGCTGGTCGGCTTCTCCCAGGGCACGATGATGTCGCTCTATGTGGCGCCCCGGCGCCCGAATCCCTGTGCCGCGGTGGTCGGCTACTCGGGCTTGCTCATCGGCGGCGACCGGCTGGTCCGGGAGATCAAGTCCCGGCCTAAGGTGCTGCTGGTCCACGGCGAGGCCGACGAGCTTGTGCCAGCGGCGGCGCTCGCAAGGGCGGTCGAGGGACTCGAGGCGGCCGGCGTGCCGGTCGAGTCCCATATCCGCCCCGGCCTCGGTCACGGCATGGACAGCCAGGGCATCATCCTGGGCGGCCGGTTCCTGAGCCGGGCCTTCGCGGCCTGAACGGCGGCGCGCTCCACAGAGGTCCAAAGCGACCGCGGAAGCAGCCCCCAAAGCGACGGGCGAACCTCCCGGATGACGGGATGTGATGGCCTGACCGGGCCCGCAGGCCGCGAATCGGACGTCGGGCCCGAGCTCAACGAAATATTGTGTTTTCCCGCGGTTTCCTTTATCAGACGGCGTTGCACATGTATGAGGGCGCCGTCCCGGCGGCGAGATCGGTGGGTTTGATGACATCGCTCGAAAATTGTCCGACGCTGGTTCTCAATGCCGATTTCCGTCCCTTGAGCTACTTCCCGCTGTCGCTGTGGTCGTGGCGGGAGGCGGTCAAGGCGGTGTTCCTCGAGCGCGTCAACATCATCTCGGAATATGACCGGCGGGTGCACTCGCCCTCGATGGAAATGCGGCTTCCCAGCGTCATCTCGCTCAAGCGGTATGTCCGCGCGACCAAGCGGCCGGCGTTCACGCGCTTCAACGTCTTCCTGCGCGACGGCTTCACCTGCCAGTATTGCGGCGAGAAATCCCCGACCGAGAACCTGACCTTTGACCACATCGTGCCGCGCTCGCGCGGCGGCCGGACGGTCTGGGACAACGTGGTCACCGCGTGCACCTCGTGCAACATGAAGAAAGGCAGCAGGCTGCTGCACGAGGGTCGCATGGTCCCGCGGACGGTGCCCTACCAGCCCACCCCCTACGAGCTGCAGGAAAAAGGCCGGGCCTTTCCGCCGAGCTATCTGCACGAAAGCTGGATCGACTTCCTGTACTGGGACACCGAGCTGGCGCCGAATTGAGGCGCCCCTTCCGGTCGAAGGGAGCCGGCGGTCCACCTCTGGCGCCGCCGCCCGGCGCAAACGCGGTTCCTACTCGGCGCTCGCGATATTCGGCGTTCGCGCTCGCAGCCGCGGTGCCGACCCTTGGGCTGGGCTTTGGCCCGGCGCGGGCGGCCGCCACATATCATTGTCTTACCCCGCGACAATTGCTATATGACGTTTGCTATACGACGTTTATCCCGAGCGCCCTTATCCACGCCTCTTGAAATTCGGGGCGGGCGCAAGCCGCGCTCGGTTTCCTTCCCATCCCCTCCATCCCCGGAGGCAATCATGGCCAGACGCAGACAGATCTACGAGGGCAAGGCGAAGGTCCTCTTCGAGGGCCCTGAGCCGGGCACCATCGTGCAGCATTTCAAGGACGACCTCACCGCGTTCAACGCCAAGAAGAAGGGCGTCGCCGCCGGCAAGGGCGTTCTCAACAACCGGATTTCCGAGTACCTGATGTTGCGCCTCGCCGAGGTCGGCATCCCGACCCATTTCATACGGCGGCTCAACATGCGCGAGCAGCTCGTGCGCCAGGTTGAGATCATCCCCGTCGAGGTGGTGGTGCGCAACATTGCGGCCGGCTCGTTGGCCAAGCGCCTCGGCATCGACGAGGGCACGACGCTGCCCCGCTCCATCGTCGAGTACTACTACAAGTCTGACGATCTCGACGATCCGATGGTCTCGGAGGAGCACATCACCGCGTTCGGGTGGGCGACGCCTCAAGAGCTGGACGACATCATGTCCATGGCGCTCAGGATCAACGATTTCCTGAGCGGGTTGTTCCTCGGCGTGGGCATCCGGCTGGTCGACTTCAAGATCGAGTTCGGCCGGCTGTGGAACGATGACGAAATGCGCGTCGTGCTGGCCGACGAAATCACGCCGGACAGCTGTCGGCTGTGGGATCTCCAGACCAACGAGTGCATGGACAAGGATCGCTTCCGCCGCGACCTGGGCAAGATCGAGGAAGCTTACCAGGAGGTGGCGCGCCGCCTCGGCGTCCTGCCGGAAAGCGGGCCGGGCGACGTCAAAGGCCCGAAACTCGTACAGTGAGAGACGTCCCTCCGAACGCCGGTTGAAGGTGAAGGCCCGGGTCCATATCACCCTTAAGGAAGGCGTACTCGATCCCCAGGGCAAGGCCATCCGGGGAGCGCTTTCCGCGCTCGGATTCAAGGGCGTCAACCAGGTGCGTCAGGGCAAGTACCTCGAACTCGACCTCGAAGAGAGCGATCGCGCGCGGGCGCGCGAGATCGTCGAGGCGATGTGCGCGAAGCTCCTCGCCAACACGGTGATCGAGGACTACTCGATCGAGATCGCAGAGTAGATGAAGCGCTCAGCCGCCAGCTTTCAGCCGTCAGCCATCAGCTTTCGGCAGGGCGCCTTTGGGATCGCCCGTCACCATGGCTGAGCGCTGATAACCGATAGCTGAAGGCTCTTCCATGAAGGCCGCCGTCATCCTTTTCCCCGGTTCCAACCGCGACCGCGACGTGCGGATGGCGCTCGCCGCCAGCACGGGCCGGGATCCCCTGGTGGTCTGGCACAAGGAACGGGACTTCCCGGAGGTCGATCTGATCGTCATTCCGGGCGGTTTCTCCTACGGCGATTACCTGCGCTCGGGGGCCATGGCGGCGCACTCGCCGGTCATGCGCGAGGTGGCCTCGAGAACCAACAAGGGCGTTCCTGTCTTGGGCATCTGCAATGGCTTCCAGATCCTGACCGAGACGGGCCTCCTGCCCGGCGCGCTGATGCCCAACGCGAGCCTCAAATTCGTCTGCCGCGACGTGCACCTGCGGGTCGAGACCAGCCAGAGCCTATTCACCAACAGGTACCAGGCCGGCCAGACCATCCGCGCCCCCGTCGCCCATCACGCCGGCAATTACTTCGCCGACGACGCCACCCTCGACGCCCTCGAGGAGGAGGGCCTCGTCGCCTTCCGCTACTGCACCCCGGACGGCGTTGCGAACGAGGCCAGCAACCCCAACGGCTCGGCCCGCAACATCGCCGGCATCTTCAATCGGACCAAGACGGTCCTGGGCCTCATGCCCCATCCCGAGAACGCCGTCGACCCGCTCCTGGGCAGCGCCGACGGCAACCCCCTGTTCGACGGCCTGGTGGAGGCGCTGAGTTGAGCGCCGCCGCCGAGGCCCCGATCACGCCCGAGATCGTCGAAAGCCACGGGCTTACGGCAGACGAATACCGGCGCGTCGTCGAAGAGCTGGGTCGCGCGCCCAACATCGTCGAGCTCGGCATCTATTCTGCGATGTGGAGCGAGCACTGTTCGTACAAGTCGTCGAAACGGTGGCTGAAGACGCTTCCCACCACCGGACCCCAGGTCATCTCAGGGCCGGGCGAGAATGCCGGCGTGGTCGACATCGGCGACGGCTTGGCGGCGGTGTTCAAGATCGAAAGCCACAACCACCCCTCCTTCATCGAGCCCTATCAGGGGGCCGCGACCGGGGTCGGCGGGATCTTGCGCGACGTGTTCACCATGGGCGCGCGTCCGGTCGCCAATATGAATGCGCTCAGGTTCGGCGGCCCCGACCACCCCAGGACCCGGCATCTGGTGGCCGGCGTCGTCGCCGGCATCGGCGACTACGGCAACTGCGTGGGCGTGCCGACGGTGGGCGGCGAGTGCAATTTCCACCCGATCTACAACGGCAACATCCTGGTCAACGCCATGACCGTGGGGGTGGCCCCGGCCGACCGCATCTTCTACGCCGCTGCGGCGGGCCCGGGGAACCCGGTCGTCTATGTCGGCTCCAAGACGGGACGCGACGGCATCCACGGCGCCACCATGGCCTCGGCCGAGTTCGACGAGGGCTTGGAAGCGCGGCGCCCGACGGTCCAGGTGGGCGATCCGTTCACCGAGAAGCTCTTGCTCGAGGCCTGTCTGGAGCTCATGGCGACCGACGCCATCGTCGCCATCCAGGACATGGGCGCGGCGGGGCTGACCTGCTCGTCCGTCGAGATGGCGGCCAAGGGCGGGCTCGGCATCGAGCTCGACCTGGACAGGGTGCCGGTGCGCGAGTCCGGCATGACGGCCTACGAGATCATGCTGTCGGAAAGCCAGGAGCGCATGCTCATGGTCCTAAAGCCCGGCCGGGAGAAGACCGCCCGCGCGATTTTCCAGAAGTGGGAGCTCGACTGCGCCGTGATCGGCCGGGTCACCGAAACCGGGCGCATGGTCTTGAAGATGGGCGGCGAAGAGGTGGCGAACCTGGCCGTCAAGCCGCTGGTCGAGGCGGCTCCGGAATACGACCGGCCCTGGGTCGAAACCCCGCCTGAGCCGATCATCGCAGCCAAGGACGTGACCCCGCCGGAAGACCTGGCCCGGGCGCTCACGCGCCTCATCTCGAGCCCCGATCTCGCCAGCAAGCGCTGGATCTGGGAACAGTACGACCACCTGGTGATGGCCGACACGGCCGGGCGTCCCGGCGGGGACGCCGCCGTCGTCCGCGTCCACGGCACCAGCAAGGGCCTGGCGATGACCACCGACTCGACTCCCCGATACTGCGCCGCCGACCCGAGGGCCGGCGGCCGGCAGGCGGTCGCCGAAGCCTGGCGGAACCTGACGGCGGTCGGCGCCCGGCCGCTGGCGCTGAGCGACTGCCTCAACTTCGGCAGCCCGGAGCGGCCCGAGGTGATGGGCCAGTTCGTCGGCTGCATCCAGGGCATGGCCGAGGCGTGCCGGGCCCTCGACTTCCCCGTCGTCTCGGGCAATGTGTCGTTCTACAACGAGACCGACGGCAGGAGTATCCCGCCGACGCCGGTCGTGGGCGGCCTCGGGCTCATCGAGGACGTGGCGCGCGCCGTGACACCCGCCCTCAAGGCGGCCGGCGAGGCGCTGATCCTCATTGGCGAGGCCGCCGGCGAGTCGGGGGGC
This sequence comes from Pseudomonadota bacterium, assembly GCA_022571365.1. GTDB lineage: Bacteria > Pseudomonadota > Alphaproteobacteria > JACZXZ01. Next base: position 9,951 of record JACZXZ010000053.1, read on the forward strand.
TGGCTCGGCGCCTCGCTCTATCTGCGCGAGATCGAAGGCCGTGAGGAGGGGGCGCCGCCGCCGGTGGATCTCGCCGTCGAGCGTCGGAACGGGGATTTCGTCCGGGCGCTCGTCGCGGACGGCCACCTCACCGCCTGCCACGACATCTCGGACGGCGGCCTTTTGGTCGCGGTCGCGGAAATGGCGCTCGCCGGCAACCTGGGCGCCGACATAGAGACGGCGGGCGCGGTGCCCCACGCCTGGCTGTTCGGCGAGGACCAGGGACGCTACGTCATCACCACCGGGGAGCCCGACACGGTCCTCGGCCTGGCGGCAAGGGCCGGAGTGCCGGCCCGGCGCATCGGCTCGACCGGTGGGGACGCGTTGACAGTGGACGGCGCCCATCCTATATCCCTGGCGGGCCTGCGGGACGCCCATGAGGGCTGGCTGCCGGCCTATATGGCGGTTCCATAACTCAGCCACTGGGGAGGGCGAGGCGATGCCCATGGACCCCGGCCAAATCGAACGCCTGATCAAAGAGGCCCTTCCGGACGCCCGGGTCCTCATCGAGGATCTGCGCGGCGATGGCGATCATTACGCGGCCCACGTCACCTCGGCCGAGTTCGCCGGCAAGAGCCGCGTCCAGCAGCACCAGATGGTCTACCAAGCGCTTCAGGGGAGGATGGGCGGCGAGCTGCACGCGCTCGCGCTCCAGACCTCGGTGCCGGAAGATGCGTGAGCCCGACAATCCCAAGAGGTCGCGACATGCCTGATAACCCCGTCTTAAAGCGGATCCGCGAGGACATCTCCGAGCACGACATAGTGCTGTTCATGAAGGGCACCCCGGTGCTCCCGCAATGCGGGTTTTCCGCCGCGGTGGTCCAGGCCCTCACCCAACTGGGCGTCAAGTTTAAGGGCATCGACGTGCTGGCGGATTCCGAACTCCGCCAGGGCGTCAAGGAATTCAGCCAGTGGCCGACCATCCCGCAGCTCTACGTCAAAGGCGAGTTCGTCGGCGGCTGCGACATCGTCCGCGAGATGTTCCAGACCGGCGAGCTCCAGGAGCTGCTCGCCGCCAAGGGAATCAAGACCACGGCTGAACGCGCTGGAGCCTGAGACGGACACCATCCGCGGCTATCACGCCCACATCTACTACGACGCGGCGAGCAGGGAGAAGGCCGAGCGTCTGCGCGAGCGACTCGCCGCGCGCTTCGAGGTGCGGCTCGGCCGATGGCGGGATGAACCCGTCGGCCCGCACCCCCGGCCCATGTACCAAGTGGCCTTCGCGCCGAGCGAGTTCGCGAGGATCGTTCCCTGGCTGATGCTCAACCGCGACGGGCTCACCGTCTTCGTCCATCCCGAGACCGGAGACGACCTGGCCGACCACCGCGACTATCCGCTGTGGCTCGGGGAAAAGCTGGAGCTGAACTTGCGCTTTTGAGGGGCGGCGAGGCCCCTGAACAACAGGGCCGCTCCCTCGGGAGCGGCCCTTCCAAGGCCAGCGCGACCGGCTTTGCCGGTCAGCGCGACGCGTAGTACTCGACAACTATGTTGGGCTCCATCTGCACCGGGTAGGGCACGTCGGCGAGCTTCGGCCCGCGCAGGAACTTGCCTTTCATCTTCTGGTGGTCGACCTCGAGGTAGTCGGGCACGTCGCGCTCCGGCGATTCGATGGCCTCCAACACCAACGGCACCCCGCGCGAGGCGGGCTTCACCTCGATGACGTCGCCGTCCTTGACCTGATGGGACGGGATGTTGGCCTTGCGGCCGTTGACCAGCACGTGGCCGTGGTTGACGAACTGACGGGCGGCGAAGACGGTGGGCACGAACTTCATGCGATAGACCACGGCGTCCAGGCGCCGCTCCAGGCACTCGATCAGATTCGCGCCGGTATCGCCGCGGCGTCTTGCCGCCTCCCGGTAGAGGCGGCGGAATTGCCGCTCGGTGATGTTGCCGTAATAGCCTTTAAGCTTCTGCTTGGCCGCGAGCTGGGTGCCGTAGACGGAGGACTTGCGGCGGCGCTGGCCGTGCTCGCCCGGGCGGTAATTGCGGCGGCCTACCGGGCTCTTGGGCCGCCCCCAGAGGTTGAGGCCAAGCCGGCGGTTGATCTTGTACTTCGATCTCAGTCGTTTGGTCACGCCTGTCTCCGGTTTGGTGACGGATCTATTGCCGTTCCGCCAGGCCGCTTTAGGGGCACGGTTTCGCCCCGCCCCCCCCGGTGTTGGGCGCGTACTATATTGGGCCGCGCGGCCATGTCAAACCGCTTGTTCCGCACGGATCGCGCATCCCCGCGGGCGGGCGTCGCGACCCGCTTGCGAGGGGCATCTCTCGACGGAAGGCTCGGGATTGTCCTCCTCGAGGGGTTGTAACCGGTTGCGCAAGGATGAGGAGGCCTCGGGCGCGCCGCTCAAGCCTCGCCGAACACGCGCCTGAAGATGGTTTCCACATGCCTGGTGTGGTGGCTCAAGTCGAACAGCCCGGCCAGGGGCAGCGCCGTCATCGATGAAACCTCGGGCAATCTGACCGCTCGACCACGAAACTGGCATGAATAACCATGGACTTGAATGACAATCTTGAATGACAACTTTAAATAGTAACAAGATGCGTTAGATGACGTGGCGGCTGCACTAATGGCCGACAAATGGAGGAGCCGGCACGACAAAGGCATGACAAATAGAGTGTGATGCAGGGATGGCTCAGGCAAAGAAAAAGCTCAAGGGGAAGAACGGCGCGGAGGTGGTGCCTGCCCGCCGTACCACTTCGGCAGGCGGGACCGCAACAGGTGAGGCACGCCGCCGCGGCGAGAAGTGACGTTAAACGGAAGGCCAGTCGATGATCTGGACATCGGTGCCCCTGATGACGGCTATCGATCTCGTGATCATCGCGATCACGGGGGCCGCCCTATGGTCGTACGTCCAAATCCGCGGCCACCCCACGTTGTCTGTATTCTAAAATTTCTGTATTCTAAAATTAAGGGTAGTTGACACGAGAGATTCAAGTTTTTGGCGCCTGTCGTCGGGCGCAACCGTTCTACCGGGAATTGTCCATTGAAGCTGCGTGTCCTCTCCATCATTCTGGTTGCGCTTGTTCTGATCCTCAGTAGCACGCTGATTACTGAGTTCCTGCCCGACTGGCGCTGGACGCATCACCCATTCCATGCCGTTATCGAGGGGCTGGGAGCCTTTATAGCGATTGTCGTAGCAACGATGATCCTGTCCCTTCTCCACTACGGCAGGCTTTCGCCGAACTACGTCTGGGTAGCATCGGCTCTGGCGGGGATGGGCATCCTTGACGGGTTTCACGCCGGAACCCACGCAGGGCAAGAGTTCGTCTGGCTTCACAGCATCGCCACCCTGATCGGTGGTGTCATTTTCGCACTGGTGTGGATACCCGACCGGATTACCGAGAGCCTCCGAGTCAAGACTTTACCGCTGTTCATTGGGGCGGCGGCTACGGTGTTCGCCCTTTTTTCCGTCACTTTTCCAGATGCCTTGCCGGTCATGACAACCGAGGCGGGCTTCACTCTAGCGGCTCGGTTCGCGAATATTCTTGGTGGACTTTGTTTTCTGGTGGCGAGCAGTTTCTTCTTTTTCCGCAAGAGAGGACAGATTACGAATGAAAACATCATCCTTTCCAACCACACTTTTCTGTTCGGTATCTCGGGCATCATTTTTGAATTCTCCGTGCTGTGGGACGGTTCCTGGTGGCTGTGGCATAGTTTGCGCCTGATTGCCTATCTGGTCGTGCTCTACTATTTCCTTTACCTGTTCAACCTCACACAGGCGACAATTTCCAGAGAAACGAAGGCCCTCAAGGAGAGCGAGGCGCGCTTTCGAAGCCTAGCCGACAATTTGCCAGGCGTCGTGTTCCAGCGAAAAATGACGCCTGAAGGCCGGCACGCCTATACCTACATCAGTCCGCGCGTGCGCGATCTGTACGGCTTGGAGCCCCAAGATATAGTCGCTGACGCATCGGTCTTGCTTGATGCCATGCCGGTGGAAGATCGCGACCGGTGGATGGCCGCTTCGAAGCACTCGGCGTCTACGCTGTCGCTCATAGACCTACAAGTCCGCGTGATTGCCGCCGACGGCGCGACGCGCTGGATACGCACGATCTCGCGTCCTACGCGTGACGAGAACGGAGAGGTGGTTTGGAACGGCGTGGACATCGACATCACCGAGCGCAAGCGGGCGGAGGAGGCCGTGCGCGCGCAAGGCGAGTCCATGCGTTTATTGCACAAGATAGCCGTTGCCGCGAATGAGGCTTCTGTCGTCGATGAAGCGATGCAGGTCTGCCTCGATGAAGTGTGTGCCTACACCGGGTGGCCGGTTGGTCACGTGTACGTGCCCGCCGACGATGGCACGGGCGAGCTTGCTCCCACGAAACTCTGGCACCTCGATTATCCCGAGCGGTTCG
>JACZXZ010000054.1 GCA_022571365.1 Pseudomonadota bacterium
GCGGCCGGCGCCGCTCGCGCAGGCAGCCTGCGACGCCGGGCACCGGGACCGAGGCGGCGGCAGCCGGCGAAGCCGGTGCGGCAAGCGCGTCCGGGACGGACGCCGAAGCGGCGGATGATGCCGTTACAAAGACGCCGGCCAACCAGACCGCCGAGGACCCTTCGCAGCGCGAAGCGCCCAAAAAGAAACCGACTCGCCGGCGCCAGAGGTTCGCGCCCGCCGCCCGGGCGGCCAGGGAAACGAACGCCGCGGAGCGAGCAAAGCCCCCTGGCAGGACGAGGTCACGCCGGCGCAAGCGGGAGGGCCGCACCGAGGCCGCAAAGGCGCCGGCCGGACCGGCCCCAGGCGCGGCCGCGCCTGAACCTTCGGGCCGGCTCGCCGGAACGGCGGTGGCGGCGACGGCCAAGCCCTCCCTGGTACCGGCGGTGGCGGCGACGGCCAAGCCCTCCCTGGCACCGGCGGAGCCGGGAAATGGCGGCTCCCATGAAAGCCCGGCGAAGGACCCCGGGGAGAAGGCTGCCGACGGGTCGCGCAAGGGCTGGTGGCAGCGTCTGCGCGAATAGGGCCCGCCGGCCCGAACCGGCGAACCGATCCGGGCATTGCATTCCGGCATTTTCCAGGGCCGGCGCCGGCTCAAGACCCGCGGGCGATAAGCCGGCGGGCGGCTTCGGCGATCTCCGCGGTCGACCCGGAGAAGGAAAAGCGCAGGTAGGAATGCCCGCTTTCCGGGTCGAAATCCACTCCCGGCGCCGTCGCCACGCCGGTCTCGGCCAACATGCGCCGACAGAACGCCTCGCTGTCGTCGGTCAGATGGGCAATGTCGGCATAGAGGTAGAAGGCACCGTCGGCCGGCGCCAGGCGGTCGAAACCGGCCTTCGGTAATTGGCCCAGGAGCAACGCGCGGTTCTCGGCATAGCGCGCGACGTTGCGGTCGAGCTGCTCGGTGCAATCGAAGACCGCGACGGCGGCGAGCTGGGATAGCGTCGGCGGCGAAATGAAGAAGTTCTGCGCCAGGCACTCCACGGCGCGGGCCAGCCGCTCGGGCACGATCATCCAGCCGAGGCGCCAGCCGCTCATCGAGAAGTATTTGGAGAAGCTGTTAACAACGATGACGTCGTCGCTGAACGAAAGGGCGGTGGCCGCCGGAGCTCCGTAGGTGATGCCGTGATAGATCTCGTCGGAAATCAGGCGAATGCCCTTGGCCGTACAATAATCGGCCAGGGCCCCGAGTTGTTCGCCGCTCAACATGGCTCCGGCCGGATTCGACGGGCTGGCGACGATCAGGCCGCCGAGCTCCCCGCCCCAGGCTTCGAGTCGTGCCACAGTCGGCTGGAACCGGCTCTCCGGATCCGCGGGCAAAGTGACCGGGCTCACCCCGAGCGCCGCCAGGATGTTGCGATAGGCAGGGTAGCTGGGGTTGGCGAGCGCCACCCGGTCGCCGGGATCAAAAGCGCTCAAGAAGGCAAGCACGAAGGCTCCCGAGGAACCCATGGTCACCACCACCCGCTCCGGCGGCACGGTGACGCCATAGGTCTCCAGGTAATGCCTGGCGATACGCTCACGCAACGCGGGCAGGCCCAGCGCCTCGGTGTAGCCGAGCTGGTCGGACTCGAGCGCCGCCTTGGCCGCTTCGATCACCGCCCGCGGCGCGCCCGTGCCGGGCTGCCCAACCTCGAGATGAAGGACCGCCTCGCCCGCTGCCTGGCGCTCGTTGGCGGCGCGCAACACGTCCATGACGATGAACGGCGGAATCTCGCCGCGCTTTGCGATCTTGAGCGTCATGGCGTCAACTCAAGACGCAGGCGGCGCGGCCGGCCAGGACCCACCGAGCGCCGGCAAGCGGCACCCAAGGCGTGCCAAGTTTCGGATCGCGTTCGGTTCATCGCATACTCCAAAGGCCCCAATCATAAAAGGCCCGAATCATACAACGCGCGCCGCGATGCGCGCGGATCCTCAAGGACCCGAAGCAGCCAAAGGCGATTGCCACCATGGCGGCAAAGGCCGGCTCGGCGCAGGCGGCCATCCGACGTTGACCGCGCCGCGGGATCACATTGACGCTACCGGCGGTTATCCCTACGTTTCAAGGTGTGGTCTGGAGTCCGATCTTTGTCTAAACCCATCCTCTCCCTGATGGTCTCCGCGTTGCTGGCCACCTCGCTGGCGGCACCGGCCGAGGGCGCTTCCTCCCGCCTTTCGCTGATTCGTGACGCGGAGATCGAAAATATCATCCGCGCCTATGCCACGCCAGTGTTCACCGCGGCCGGCCTCGATCCCTCGGCCATCCAGGTCCACCTGATCCTCGACCCGCGGATCAACGCCTTCGTCGCCGTGGGACTAAACATGTTCATTCACACCGGGCTGTTGATGCAGTCAGAGCATGCGGGCCAGGTCATTGGCGTCATCGCCCACGAGACCGGCCATATCGTCGGCGGCCATCTGACCCGCACCGCGGAGGTTCTGCGGGAGATCCGCAAGCAGTCCATCATCGCCATGGTCATCGGCGCCGCGGCCGGTCTCGCGACGCGACGGCCCGACGCGGCCACGGCGGTTATCGGCGGCGGCGCTCAGCTGGCCCAGCGGAGTTTCCTGAGCTACAGCCGCACCCAGGAGTCGGCGGCGGACCAGGCCGCATTCACCCTCCTCGAGCGGAGCGGCCAGTCGACCCGCGGGCTCCTGGAATTCCTGGAAATGCTCGAAGGCCAGGCCCTGCTGGCCGCGACCCGCCAGGATCCATATCTGAGGACCCATCCCTTGACCCGGGAGCGCATGTCCGCGGCGCGCCACCAGCTGGCCAACTCGCGATTCTCGGACACGCCCCTGCCGCCGGAATTCGCCGAGATGCACAGCCGGATGAAGGCCAAGCTGGTCGGCTTCCTGGAACCGCCGGCGCGGGTCTTTGCCCTCTACAAGGAAAGCGACACCTCCCTCGAGGCGCGCTACGCCCGCGCCATCGCCTACTACCTCAAGCCCGACCTGGCGAAGGCGCTGCCGCTGATCGACGGGCTGATCGCGGAGCGCCCCGACGACCCATATTTCCACGAGCTCAAAGGCCAGATGCTGCGCGAAAACGGCAAGCTCGCGGCGGCGCTGCCCGCCTATGAGGAAGCGGTCCGCCTGGCGCCCGATAGCCCGCTGATCAGGGTCGCGCTGGCGCAGGCGCAGATCGACCTCAACGATCCGGCGCTCAACGCCGCGGCGAGGGCGCACCTCAAGGAGGCCACCCGGCAGGACCGCCAGATGGCCGCGGCCTGGCGGCTTTTGGCCATCACCTACGGCCGTGACGGCCAAATGGGCATGGCGGCGCTGGCGCTCGCCGAGCAGGCCTGGGCCGAGGGGCGCAGGGAGGACGCCCGCCACCAGGCCGAACGGGCCGAAAAACAGTTGGTCAAGACCTCTCCAGCCTGGCGGCGCGCCCAGGACATCAAGCGCGCAGCGGAGGAAGCCGATCAATAGGCTCTCCGCGCCCAGCGGGATGCCGGCTGTGAGGATGGACTTTCCCGGAAATTCGCCCGGAGACAGGCCCGGAGACAGGCCCGGAGACAGGATCGCCCACCGGTGAGCCGCGCCGCCACCATATTGTGATCAAGCGCACATAAGCCACGCGACGCGGGGCCTATGATGACGGTCCCCGACGGGCCACAGATGAGGAGAGTGCCGTGATGGGCGGAAGATCGCTGGTACGCTTAGGCCTTCTTGCCCTCGTGGGGATCCTTGTGGCGTTGCCGGTCCGGGTCGGCGCCGAAGAGGCGAAGGAGCTGAGTCCGGAACAGGCCGACTCGGTCCGCGAGATCATCCGCGACTACCTCCTCGAGAACCCTGAAATCATTTTCGAGGCCATCGACGCGCTCAGGGAAAAACAGCGCCTCGCCCAAGAGGAGCTGGTGCGGCAGACCCTCGCCGCGCGGCACGACGAGCTGTACAACGACGCCGACGCTCCGGTCGCCGGGAACCCCGAGGGCGACGTGACGGTGGTCGAGTTCTTTGACTACAAATGCCCCTACTGCAAGCGGATCGCGAAGGCGTTGCTCGACACCGTGGAGGAGGACGGCGGCATCCGCCTGGTGTTCAAGGAGTTCCCCATCCTCGGGCCGGTATCGGTGTATGCCGCGCGCGCCGCGCTCGCCGCGCGCAACCAGGACAAGTACCTGGACTTCCACACCGCCATGATGCAGGCCAGGGTGGAACTCACCGAGTCCGTGGTCATGCGCCTCGCGGCCGCCGTCGGGCTCGACCCCGAGAAGCTGGAGCGGGACATGGCCGCGCCCGAGCTGGACGCCATTCTCGCGCGCAACTATGGCCTGGCCCAGGACCTCCTTATCGACGGCACTCCGACATTCATCATCGGCGACCGGGTGGTGCCGGGCGCCATCGAGATGGCGACGTTTAAGATCCTGGTCGCGACGGCACGGGACGCCGAGACAGATATACCGCAACAACGCGAGAAGCGTCCGTACACGGCGAGGTGGGGCCTTTCCGTCGGCCCCCAAGCGCCTCTTTCCACACGGCGCGATAGGCCCGATCAGGGAGAGGCCCGCCTGGTGAAGGAGACGCCGGGCGAGGCCGAGGATTCCGCCCAGTTCTGACCCGCCGGTTCCGACCCGCCGGTTCCGACCCGCCGGTTCCGATCCGCCGATTCCGACCCGCCGATTCCGACCCGATTCCATGGCGACCGGAACACCAGCCCTGGGAAAAAGCGCCGTGACAAGGTGCGGAAAGCCGACCAGCCCGCGGGGCCGGCCCTCCATTGCCCGGGTGAATCTTGCAGGCGCCATCGCGACGGCTCCAGGAGTGCAAACCCCGTCGAGTGCAAACCCCGTCGAGCGCAAACCCCGTCAACGGCTGGCGAGGGAAAAGTCGAAGGGCATTTAAAGGCTGGCCGGCGGCCGCAGACCGGCACGGGCAAACGCGGCCGCGACGGACCCGCCTTGATCCAAAAGCCCCCATTGCCCCCGGCGCTCGCGAGCGTTATCATTGCGCCAATCAGGGCGCGTGATATAACCCTGTCCGCGGACATGAAGCCCGGGAGCGTCGCCGCGTGAGCGAAACCCCCACGGTCCTGGTTCTCAACGGACCCAACCTCAACATGCTAGGCACCCGCGAACCCGAGATTTACGGCCGCGAAACGCTCGCCGAAATCGAGGCGACGTGCCGCGGGCAGGCCGAGGCGCTGGCGCTCGCCGTCGACTTCCGCCAGTCGAACGAGGAGGCGGATCTGGTGACGTGGATCCAGGAGGCGCGCGGCACCGCGGCCGGCCTCATCATCAACGCCGGCGCCTACACCCACACCTCGATCGCCATCCTGGACGCGCTCCAGATGTGCGAGATGCCGGTAATCGAGGTGCACCTCTCGAATATCTTCCGGCGCGAGGCGTTCCGCCGTACCTCTTACATCTCCCAAGCCGCGCACGGAGTCATCTGCGGCTTCGGCGGTCACGGCTACGTGCTGGCCATCGACGCGATGGCCGACCTTCTAGGGACCCGGGGTCAGGGATAATGAAGGCATCCGACGTCGACAGCGACCTCGTCCGCAAGCTCGCCGACCTGCTCGAAGAGACGGGTCTCACCGAGATCGAGTACGCGACCGATAGCTGGCGCATCCGCGTCGTCCGGTCGGCGGGCTCGACCCCGGCCGCCGCGCCCGTCACGAACTCGGCCGCCGCCGCCAACAACCCGGCGCCGGCCCAAGCCGCATCGACAACGGAGGCCGAGGAAAGCCATCCCGGCGCGGTGACATCACCCATGGTCGGCATCGTCTACATCACGCCGGAGCCCGGGGCCAAGCCCTTCATCAAGGTGGGCGATGCGGTGCAAGAGGGCCAGACACTGCTGCTCATCGAGGCGATGAAGACGTTCAACGAAATCCGCGCCCAACGGGCCGGCAAGGTGACGCAAATCCTGGTCGAGGACGGCGCTCCGGTGGAGTACGGCGAGGAACTGCTGATCCTGGAATAGCGCCGGATACCGTCAACCACGCCATGTTCGACAAAGTCCTGATCGCCAACCGCGGCGAAGTGGCACTGCGCATCCACCGCGCCTGCCGGGAGATGGGCATAAGCACGGTGGCGGTGCACTCCACGGCCGACGCCGAGGCCATGCATGTGCGGCTCGCCGACGAAAGCGTGTGCATCGGCCCGCCGCCGGCGCGCGACAGCTACCTCAACATCCCGGCGATCCTGTCGGCGGCGACCATCGCGGGCGCCGAGGCCATCCATCCCGGCTACGGCTTCCTCGCCGAGAACGCCAACTTCGCCTCCATCGTCGAAGAACATGGCTTGGTCTTCATCGGCCCGACGCCGGACCACATCGCCATAATGGGCGACAAGGTCGCCGCCAAGGCGAAGATGAAGGCGCTCGGTATTCCCGTCGTGCCCGGCTCGGACGATCCCGTGGCCAACGCCGAGGAGGCGTCGGCGGTGGCCGAGGAGATCGGCTACCCGGTGATGGTCAAGGCGGTCCACGGCGGCGGCGGCACGGGCATGAAGGTGGTGGCCTCACCCAAGGATCTGAGTGCGGCGTTCAACCTCGCCCGTACCGAGGCCAAGGCCAGCTTCGGCAACGACGCGCTCTATTTGGAGAAGTATTTCGAACGGCCGCGCCACATCGAGGTGCAGATACTCGCCGACGCCCACGGCCATGTCGTCCATCTGGGCGAACGCGATTGCTCGCTCCAGCGGCTTCACCAGAAAATGTTGGAGGAAGCCCCCTGCCCCGCCCTCAACGCCGACGGGCGCGACCGGATCGGCCGGCGCGCCTGCAAGGCCATCTCAAGCCTCGGCTACCGCAGCCTCGGAACCCTCGAGTTCCTGTATGACGACGGCCAGTTCTACTTCATCGAGATGAACACGCGGCTTCAGGTCGAGCATCCGGTGACCGAGATGATCAGCGGCATCGACCTGGTGCGCGAGCAGATCCGCATCGCCACCGGCGCGCCCTTGGGCATCCGCCAGAAGGACATCACCCTTGCCGGCCACGCGATGGAATGCCGGATCAACGCCGAAAGCCCCGACAGCTTCACGCCGTCTCCGGGCCGGATCACCGAGTATCACGCGCCCGGCGGCCTTGGCATCAGGGTCGACTCCGCCCTCTACGGCGGCTACCACGTGCCCCCCTACTATGGCAGCCTGGTGGCCAAGCTCATCGTCCACGGGCAGACCCGCAACGAGTGCCTGCTGCGCCTGCGCCGGGCGCTTGAGGAATATGTCATCGGCGGCATCGAGACGACCATTCCCTTGCACCGGCGCCTGGTCGGCGAGCCGGATTTCATCAACGGCGATTACCATATCCATTGGCTGGAGAAGTTCGTCGGTCGCGAGAAATAGGCTTCCCAGGGTCATGGCCGAGTTGACGCCGGAGCTGTTGCTGCACATCTACGCCGCCGGCATCTTCCCGATGGCCGAGAACCGTGACGATCCGAGGCTCTATTGGATCGATCCCGACTGGCGGAGCATCATTCCACTCAAGGGTTTCCACGTGCCCCGGCGCCTGCGCCGCAAGCTGCGCCGGAATCCCTTCGAGGTGCGCGCGGACACCGCCTTTCACGAGGTCGTCCGGCGCTGCGCCGAATCGACGGCGCGGCGCCCCAACACCTGGATCAACGACCGGATCATCAGCCTCTATACCGAGCTCCACGGCATGGGCCACGCCCACAGCGTCGAGTGCTGGCAGGGCGATGCCCTGGTCGGCGGCCTCTATGGCGTGGCCTTGGGCGGCGCGTTCTTCGGCGAGTCCATGTTCGCCCAGGTCACCGACGCCAGCAAGGTGGCCCTGGTTCACCTGGTCGCCCGGCTCGCGGCCGGCGGCTACATGCTGCTCGACACCCAGTTTCTGACCCGGCACCTGCAACAGTTCGGCGCCATAGAGATCCCCCGCGCCGAATATCACAGCCGCCTTAGAGAGGCCCTCAAAGTGGATGCGGTCTTCTACTCGGAGCTGGGGGCTTGCGAGGTCGGCGCGGCCTTGCAGTCGATCACCCAGACGTCATAGACCGGATGCTCGAGCGCCGAGAGCGCCGGGCTCGAGGCGAACATCCAGCCGCGGAACCTGGGCTGCGGCATCTCGTTCGGCCGGATTTCGCGGATGTCGAGGAAGACCGCGGACTCCGGCGGCTCTTCGGGGGGCCGCTTGAGGCAGGTGCGCACGGTGATTTCCAGCGTGCCGAAGCGCACGACCTGGCCCACCGGCGCCTCGAAGGTGGAAATGCGCGCGGTCACCTTGTTGAGGCCCTGCAGGATCGCGGCCTCGCCCCCTTGGGCCGCGGCGGAACCGGCGGCGGCGAGCGCCAGCCCGGCGCCCACTGCCAGACGGGTTACGCCGGCACCCAGTTGCGAGAGAAAGCGGATCATGCTCGGCCCCCTCCCCCTAACCTCCTCCCCCTAACCCCCTCCCACGCAGGGGAGGGGGAACCATAACGCGATACCGAATGGACACCCCTCCCCCGGTGAAAGGGGAAGGATTCGGGTGGGGGTGGCTTCGGGTTTACGAAACGAAGCACTAAGTCTTTCGGTAAGGATTCTCCAGCGCAGCCACGAGGTTGTGCAGGATCCCGCGCACCTGGTCCTCGTCGCAGCCCATCAGCACCGCGTCCTCGAAGGCGTCCTGGCACATCTGGTAGATCTCTTCCAGATTCTCGTTGAGCACCTTGATCTTCTCCAGGCAGGACACCGGCTCGCCATCGACGGTGAGCCAGACGGGGAGGTCGTCGCGGGTAGGCTCGCGTTTCATCATGTGATCCCTTAGCCCGCATCATAGCAATTGCCCCGGGCGGCGCAAAGCGCCTGGCGGCGGCCCTCAGACCGCAACCGCCGGGGCCGGCGTCAGCCTTTCCGCAGCCTTTCCGCTAGGAGCTTCGCCCCAAATGGCACCGCCAAGCTCTGGGCGCGGGCAACGGGAGCGCGCCGTCCCGCCGGGCGTCGGGGGCGGATGCAAGGTTCGGACTCCCGACCGATCGGCCGCCTCACCGCCTCGCTATTGATCGAGGCCGCCAGAGAACTCGCCGGTCTCCGCCGTCAGGAAAATGAGCCGGCCCAAGAGATCCTCGATGGCGATCACATCCTTGGTGTCGGTGATCTCGCCCCCGGGCTCGATCACGGCCGTCGCGAAGCCGGGCTCAAGCTTCACGTATTTGCCGCCCAAGAGCCCATCGCTGGTGATCGAGGCGGTGCTGTCAAGCGGCAGCTTGAGATCAGACTTTATGCTCACGGTGACGACGACGCGGTAGTCCTGCGGGTCGATGAATTGGTCCACGACGGAGCCGACCTTGACGCCGCCGATACGCACATCGCTGCCCCGCTGCAAACCGTCGACCTTGTTGAACTTGGCCGTGATGACATAGCCCTCGACCATCCTGACATCGGCATATTCGTAAGCCAAGGCCAGGAATATCCCGGCGATCAACAGCACCACCGCGCCCATGACGGTCTCGACCGCGTTTCTGCTCATGGTCCTCGAACTCCCTTGTCCCGCGCCGCCCTTGAATCGCCGCCCTGGCCCGGCCTCACTCGGGCGGGCTGGAGGACGATTTTCGGGCCGCCTCCGCCTTCAACACGATCTTCTCCAACAGCTCCTCAAGGATGATGGAATCCTGGGAGTAGACGATCTGGCCGCCGGGCTCGATCGTCGTTTCGTCACCGCCCGGGTCGAGCCTGATGTATTTGCCGCCCAGCAGGCTTTCGCTGATGATCGCGGCGCTGGTATCGGTCGACAGCACTACCCCGGAATCGATGGTCATGGTAACCACGGCCTGGAGGGTATCAAGATCGAGAGCCTGTCCCGTCACGGTGCCGACTCTAAGGCCCGCGAGATGCACTGCGTCACCGATGACAAGGCCGTCGATGTTGTTGAATACGGCGTGGATCTGATAGCCGTCCGCTTGCTTGAGGCCGGAGCCGACGAAGGCGAAGACGACGAAAACCGCGCCCATCACCAGCACCAGGACGCCGGTGGCGATCCGCGTATACTGCCTCCGTATCCTCATCACGCTCTCCGTTAGGCTCTCTGTTAGGCTCTCCGTTCCCGGACGGCCCTGGCGCGCCCGCCGGACCACGCCTCCCGCGGGCCGGGCCTCAAGAGGGCCGCCACGGCTCGTAGTCGCCGGTGGCCCCGGCGCGCCGGCCGCCCCTGAGCTCGTGGCCGGCCGGACGATAGGCCCCGGCCGTGCCGGTCAGATTGGGAACATGCTCCTTCTGCCACGGCCGCCGCGGCGGCCGCTCGCCAAGCGGCGGCTGATCGACCGTGTAATGCAGCCAGGCACGCCATTCCGGCGGCACCCGCGAGGCCTCGACCGCGCCGCTGTACAGCACCCAGCGCTTCCCGCGATCTTTCCGCGCCGCGCCCTTCTCGCGGTAATAGCGGTTGCCGAATTGGTCGGCGCCCACGAACTCGCCCTTCCACCAAGTGAACAGGCGCGTGCCGATGGTCATGCTGTCGCTCCCGGCTCCTGCCGCGCCGCCGTCGGGGCGCGGGCGAATCCCGGTTCCTGCCGCGCCGCCGTCGGGGCCGGGCGAATATGGCATTTGCGCCGCCCGCCGTCCAGTCCGTGAAGGGGGCGCCCGAGGCCGGGTGGGCCCGAGGCCGCCCACTCACCGGCAGGGCGCCGGAGAACCCATCCGAGTGAATTTCCGAAGCCACCGCTTGGGTGCGTCCCGGGGCGGTCCAGGCGTCGATCGGGCGGGCGGAAGCCCCGGCGGGAGAGAAATTTTCTTTCGTTCTCAGGGCCTGCAGTATTGGGAAATTTCTTCAACGCCGCCTCCCAATGCCTTGATTCGGCGAAATTTTCGGGCAAGGCCATTCCCCTCAGATTCTACTTTATCTTGTAGGTAAAGCCTTTGCACCCACAAAATGTTGTTGCAATAGAGTTTCTTTGATTCTACATTTCGCGGTCCGGCCCTTCAGGACACCACAATATGTTGGGGGTGGCATGGGCTCGGAGGCCCCAGGATCGGGCCAAACTACAGGCATCCGGAACCCAAGCGCCGCCAGGCGCTAAGGAAGTGTGGAAGAGAGCTCCGATATGGCAACTAATCCACCGCCCGACGACAACCGTCGAATGGGCGCGGTGCGTAAAAAATCCCAGTTTCAGCACCCTAACAAGCACTGGACCACGCGCAACGCCGAAGATGGACGCTTTATGGACGTGAAAGCCGATAAGAACCGCCTCAAAGACGTCCGCCGCGAAAAGCGAACGCGTATTCGCGTACGAAGACCAGTCTGACCCACGAAGCACAGCCATAAGGCACGTCGTTTTCAGGGGACTAAGCGATGCGGATTGAGCGCCTGTTCACAAGCGAGGGGAAGTCGGCCTACGACGGCGTCGAGTTCCACAAAACCTCGAGCGAGATCCGCAATCCGGACGGCTCGGTCGTTTTCCAGCTCAGCGACATCGAAGCGCCGGCCGCGTGGTCCCAGGTCGCCGTCGACATCCTGGCCCAGAAATACTTCCGCAAGGCCGGCGTGCCGGCCAAGGTGAAGCCGGTCGAGGAGCCGGACATGCCCACTTGGCTCCGGCGCCATGTCCCCGACCAGGCGGCGCCCGGAAAGCTCGACGAGGCGAGCCCCCCCACCTGCGAGACGCGGGCCACCCAGGTGTTCGACCGGCTCGCCGGCACCTGGACCTATTGGGGCTGGAAGGGCGGCTATTTCGACCGGGAATCGGATGCCCGCGCCTTCTTCGACGAGCTCCGCTACATGCTGTGCCGGCAGATGGCGGCGCCCAACTCGCCCCAGTGGTTCAACACCGGGCTCCACTGGGCCTATGGCATCGACGGGCCGGCCAATGGCCACCACTACGTCGACCACCGGACCGGCGAGGTCGAAACCTCGACATCGGCCTACGAGCACCCCCAGCCGCACGCCTGTTTCATCCAGGGCATCCGGGACGACCTGGTCAACGAGGGCGGCATCATGGATCTGTGGCTGCGCGAGGCGCGGCTGTTCAAGTACGGCTCCGGCACCGGAACCAACTTCTCCGCGCTCCGGGCCGAGGACGAGCCCCTGTCGGGTGGCGGCAAGTCGTCGGGGCTGATGAGCTTCCTCAAAATCGGCGACCGGGCCGCGGGCGCCATCAAGTCCGGCGGCACCACCCGGCGCGCCGCCAAGATGGTCACCGTCAACATCGACCACCCCGACATCGAGGCGTTCATCAACTGGAAAGTGGCGGAGGAGCAGAAGGTCGCGGCGATGGTCGCGGGCTCCAAGCTCGCGCACAAGCGCCTGAACGCCATCATCGCGGCCTGCCGCCACGACTCCTCGAACGGCAGCGCCGAGAACGAGGCGCGCTTCGACCCGACTCGCAACCCGGAGCTCCAGGCCGCGGTGATCGCCGCGCGCCAGGCGATGATCCCGGAGAACTACGTCCAGCGGGCCATTCAGTTCGCCGCCCAGGGCTATACCGGCATCGAGATCAAGACCTACGACACCGACTGGGATTCGGAAGCCTACCTTACCGTCTCCGGGCAGAACGCCAACAACTCGGTGCGCGTCACCAACGCCTTCCTGGAGCAGGTGCAGGCCGACGGTGAATGGGATCTCATCCGCCGCACCGACGGCAAGGTCGCCAAGACCGTGCGAGCCCGGGACTTGTGGGAGCAGATCGGCTACGCCGCCTGGGCCTCGGCCGACCCCGGGCTCCAGTTCGACACCGCCATCAATGAATGGCACACCTGCCCGATGAGCGGCCGGATCAACGCCTCCAACCCGTGCTCGGAGTACATGTTCCTCGACGACACGGCGTGCAATCTGGCCTCGCTCAACCTGATGGCCTTCCGGCGCGAGGACGGAGGGTTCGACGTGCCTGCCTTCGAGCACGCCGTGAGGCTGTGGACGATCATGCTCGAGATCTCGGTGCTGATGGCCCAGTTCCCGTCCCGGCGGATCGCCGAGCTGTCCTACCGATACCGCACCCTGGGCCTGGGCTACGCCAACATCGGCAGCCTCTTGATGGCCTCGGGCCTGCCCTATGACAGCGACCAGGGCCGCGCGCTCGCCGCCGCGATCACCGCGCTCATGACCGGCACGGCCTACGCCGCCTCGGCGGAAATGGCGGAAGAGCTGGGCGCGTTCCCCGGATTCGCAGACAACCGCGAGCCGATGCTGCGCGTCATTCGCAACCACCGCCGCGCCGCCCGGGGCGAAGACAAGGACTACGAAGGGCTTTCGGTGCGCCCGGTGCCTCTGGACGCCGCTTCTTGTCCCGACGCCGAGCTGGTCCCGGCGGCCCGACGGGCATGGGACCGCGCGCTGGAGACCGGCGAGCTTCATGGCTACCGCAACGCCCAGACCTCGGTGATCGCGCCGACCGGCACCATCGGCCTGGTGATGGACTGCGACACCACCGGCATCGAGCCCGACTTCGCGCTGGTGAAGTTCAAGACGCTCGCCGGCGGCGGCTATTTCAGGATCATCAACCACACGGTGCCGCAGGCGCTCCGCACCCTGGGCTATGGCAAGGCCGAGATCGAGGACATGGTCCGCTATGCCGTCGGCCACGGCACGCTCAAGGGCGCGCCCGGGATCAACCACGAGACGCTCCGTGCCAAGGGCTTCGGGGAAAGCCCGCTCAAGGCGCTGGAATCGGCTCTGGCCAGCGCCTTCGACATCAAGTTCGCCCTCAACAAATGGACCCTGGGCGAGGCGTTCTGCGCCCGCGTGCTCGGCCTGCGTCCAGAGGAGCTCGACGACGTCTCCTTCGACATGCTGCGCGCGCTCGGCTTCTCCCGATCCGAGATCGACGCCGCCAACACTTATTGCTGCGGGGCCATGACCCTCGAGGGCGCCCCGCACCTCAAGGCGGAGCATCTTGCCATCTTCGACTGCGCCAGCCCGTGCGGGCGGACGGGTAAGCGCAGCCTCACGGCGGAGAGCCATATCCGCATGATGGCGGCGGTCCAGCCGTTCATCTCCGGCGCCATCTCCAAGACCATCAACATGCCCAATCGCGCGACGGTCGAAGACTGCAAAAACGCCTATCTGCTGTCCTGGCGCCTCAGTCTCAAGGCCACCGCTCTCTACCGCGACGGCTCGAAACTGTCCCAGCCGCTCTCGGCCGCCGTCCTCGACGAGGACGAGGAGGAGCCGACGCAAGAGATCGCCGCCCAGCCGACGCAAGAGATCGCCGCCCAGCCGACGCAAGAGATCGCCGCCCAGCCGACGCAAGAGATCGCCGCCCAGCCGACGCAAGAGATCGCCGCCCAGCCGAC
>JACZXZ010000009.1 GCA_022571365.1 Pseudomonadota bacterium
GACCGGCCAGGACCCCGTCCACCGCGAGGTACATGGGCGTCCTTCCCTTCTCCGTCTGGATCTCGACGGCGTGCAGGAGCCCGGCGGTGTCGATGCCCTCTTCCTCCATCATCTTGGCGTTTCCCAGAAGGATGGAGCGTCCCTCAACTGTGGCCCGGACGCCATGGCCCGGGACGGCGACGAACGTCTCCGGGTCCGCCAGGAGGACCTCCGCTTCCTTCGCCTTTTCAATGATGGCCTCGCCCAGGGGGTGTTCGGAGCCGCGCTCCGCCGAACCCGCGCGGCGCAGGACCTCCTCGGCGATCTGCACGGCGTTGGTGGCGGCGCCCTTGCGCAGGTTGTCGGAGACCTGCCAGAGCCAGATCCGATCGCTTCCGAGATCCCGGCGCACGCGACCCACCAGGACCTCGTCCCGGCCCTCGACATCTGCCGGGGTGGGGAAGCGGTTCGTGCTCGGGTCGTCGATCAGCTCGATCCATTCGGCCAGTTCGTAGGCCAGTCCGGACTCATCCCGTTCCAGCGCCTGACGGGCCTGCTCTTCACGCTGTGCCAGTTCTTCGCTGAGTTGCAGGTTGCTGCGCTGCAGCTGCTTGATGGTCGCCATCAGGCCGGCCAGCTCGCGCTTGGCCAGCAGCATGGCGTTCTCGGTGTCGCGCAGTTCCTGCTCCATGATGCGCAGGGCGTTGGCGTCGACCAGTTGCTCAAGCGGTTCGTGCGCGCTGGCGCGGAACAAGGTGCCTACCTTTCTCCAGAGTGTCATGGTGGTTACTCCGTATATTCTTTCAGCAGTTGCTGGGCGCGGGCTTCGTCGGATCTGCAACCCGGTCTTGACCAGACGCGAGAAAAAATGTGCTGAAGCTCAAGCGGAGGCGTCAAATACGGAAACCGAGGCCGCGCGGTCGGCCGTAGGGCACATCGGGCAAGACGCGCTTCGACCGCCATGGGGAACTTGCGGCCGTCGCGCTCGATCTGTTCGCCGAGCTGGGCCAATTCGGACGACACCGTGTTGATTACCGGAGGAGCCCGCGGGGTGACCGCCGAGGTCGAGGAGCTTGCCGCACGCGTCATCGCGCAGTACGCGCTGTTGGGCGACTACGCCTTCGCCACGATCCTCGATGTGTCCGATAACTGGAACATGACGAAGCTGGCGCTCGAACTCGGCGCGGGTGGCCTCATCAAGCTTGCCAAGCCGCGCCCGCCAGCCGCGATAGGCGTCGGCGCCGCGGGCTCCGACCGCCCGCCAAGCGGCGAGAACCTCGTCAGGCACGACAAAAGGGGCGTATGGCCAGCCCAGGCGCTCGCGCGCGCCGGCCACGTCGTCCGGACCGAGCGGCGCGCCGTGGGCCGCCGCGGTGCCGGCCTTGGTCGGCGCCCCATAGGCGATGGTGGTCCGGCAGGCGATCAGCGACGGCGCCGCGGCCGTCCGGGCCCGGACGATGGCCTCGTGGATTCGCGCCGGGTCGTGACCGTCGATCGCCTGCACGTCCCAGCCCGCGGCGCGGAACCGGGCCGGCTGGTCATCGGAGACCGTAAGCTCGGTCGGCCCGTCGATCGACACCCGGTTGTCGTCATACAGCACGATCAGCTTGCTTAAGCCCAGATGTCCGGCGAGCGAGATCGCCTCGTGAGAGACGCCTTCCATGAGATCGCCGTCGCTGGCGATGACGTAAGTGTCGTGATCGACCAGCTCGGGTCCGAAGTGGGCCGCGGCCAGCCGCTCGGCCAGCGCCATCCCAACCGCGTTGGCGAGCCCCTGGCCCAGCGGTCCGCTGGTCGTCTCGATCCCCCTTGCGTGGCCATGCTCGGGATGGCCCGGCGTGCGGCTCGAGAGCTGGCGGAAGCGCTCGATCTCCTCGATCGTCATGTCCTCATAGCCGGTGAGGTACAACAGCGCATACAGCAGCATAGAGCCGTGCCCGGCCGAGAGCACCAGGCGGTCGCGGTCGGGCCAGCGTGCCTCCGACGGATCGAACTTGAGAAATCGCGTCACCAGCACCGTCGCCACATCGGCCATGCCCATGGGCATGCCGGGATGGCCGGACTTGGCCTGCTCCACGGCGTCCATGGCGAGCGCGCGAATGGCGTTCGCCATCACCTCGTGGCTGACCTCAAATTGTTGGACACCGCTCGCGGCGGCGGTTGTTCGTGGAGGAGTCATAATGGGGTCCCAGCCAGCGCGCGCAAAGATTGCACCGAAACCACCCCGGTCCCCGGACGCCGGGACGGCAGGCCGCAAGATGCCGCCCTGAGGCCGCCCCGTCAACCGCGTTGTTGGGCGTGAGAGGCGCCTCGCCGCCGAGTCGGGGCGGGCCGGTTGACGGAGGTGCGGAGGGCGGCGTATCCTTGAGGCCACTACAGGGCCGGGAAGCCTCTACACCGCAACACATTGACACATGACGCGTCTCGAATCCGCCATCGGGCGCCTGGAGCAAGCCATATCACGGCTCGATGCGGCGCTGCAGTCGCGGGCCGATACGGCGCGCGCGGAACGGGCCAAACACGCCGCCCTCAAGAAGGCGGCCGAGAAAGTTTCGGCCCGACTCGATTCCGCGATCGGCCGGCTCAAGACGGTGCTGGAGACCTGAGATGGGGCAGGCTGCAGTCACCATCAACGGCCACAGCTATCAGATCATCTGCGACGACGGGCAGGAGGCGCATCTCCGCGAGCTGGCCCAATATATCGACAAGCGCGTGGCCGAACTGGTCGCCGGCATGGGCCAGGTGGGCGACATGCGGCTCATGGTGATGACCAGCCTCCTGATCGCCGACGAGCTGTTGGCCGCGCGGGCCAAGCTTTCGGACCCCCGCGCCGGCAACGGCAAGGATGCGAAGGCCGCCAAGGCCCTCGACGCCGATATCGAATCCCTGGCCCAGCGCATAGAGGATATTGCAGCGCGCCTCGAGCGCGTCTAGACTGTACCTTCGGGCGGTTGCTGCGCGGTGCGTTTGGCCGCAGTTTCCCTGGGGCCAATTCATCCTCTCGGGAGCTGTCTCTGCCGGAACCGTGGTTTCGGTATATGGCACCCACCTGCCGATGCAGGCCACAGAGGTCGGTCGGCCAACGGCCGAGGCGGCGCCGCCCAACCCTCGTTCCTGGGGTTCCCCTGCCCATGCCGGAGCCGTGTCCGGCTCTTCACATGACCCTGGAGGAAGCAAAGCGCGCTTTGCGCGTAGAGGCCGCGGCGCGCCGCCGGGAAGCCCAAGGCATGAGCGACGACCGGACCGGCGAGCGCCTGCGCGATCGCTTTAAGGAAGCGATCAGGCTCGACTCCGGCGCGATCATCTCGGGCTACTGGCCGGTCGGCGACGAGCTTGACCTGCGCCCGCTTCTGCTCCACCTGCATGCACGCGGCCATGTCTTGGGCCTGCCGGTCGTGGTCGGCCGAGGCCGGCCGCTCATTTTTCGCGCGTGGCGGCCCGAAGCGCGCCTCGTGCCAGGCCGCTATGGGATACCAACGCCGAGCGCCGAGACGCGGGAGGTGACGCCCGATTTGTTGCTGGTGCCGCTCCTTGCGTTCGATCGCCAGGGCTACCGCCTGGGCTATGGCGGCGGATATTACGATCTGACGCTCAAGCATTTGCGCGCCGCCCGAAGGGCGCTGGCCGTGGGCGTCGGCTACGCCGCCCAGGAGGTGGCATCCGTACCCCATGACGAAACCGATGAGACACTCGACTGGGTGGTCACTGAGGCCGAGGCCATGAACCTTCACCACACCCGGGAAGCGGTCTCGTGAGGCTGCTGTTTCTCGGCGATGTGGTGGGCCGCTCGGGCCGCGAGGTGGTGTGCGGCAACCTGCCGACGCTCAAGGACAAGCTCAAGCTGGATCTCATCGTGCTCAATGGCGAAAACGCGGCCGGCGGCTTCGGCATCACGGAAAAAATCTGCCACCAGTTCTACGATGTCGGAGTCGACGTGATCACCACCGGCAACCACGTGTGGGACCAGCGCGAGATCGTTGCCTACATCGACAGCGATCCGCGGCTCTTGAGGCCGATCAACTATCCCAAGGGAACGCCGGGCCGGGGCGCCGGGGTGTTCACCGCCCGCGACGGCCGCAAGGTGCTGGTGGTGCATGTCATGTTGCGGCTGTTCATGGACCCGCTCGACGACCCCTTCGCGGCCGTCGACCACGCGCTTGCCCACCAGCGGCTCGGCAATACGGTCAGCGCCATCGTCCTCGACGTCCACGGCGAGGCGACCAGCGAGAAAATGGCCATGGGTCACTTCGTCGACGGCCGGGTTTCGCTGGCCGTGGGCACCCATACCCACGTGCCCACGGCCGACTGGCAAATCCTCTCGGGCGGCACCGCCTACGCCACCGACGTCGGCATGTGCGGCGACTACGATTCGGTGATCGGCATGAGCAAGGAGGTACCGATCGCCCGGTTCACCCGCAAGATGCCGACCGAGCGCTTGGCTCCGGCGATGGGCGAGGCGACCCTGTGCGCGATGTACCTCGAGACCGACGACGAGACGGGCCTCGCCAAACATGTCGCGCCGCTGAGGGTCGGCGGGCGTCTGGCACCGCACTGGCCGCTCTGAACCTCCCGCGCCTGATATCAGGCGACGCGCACCGCCTAATTATTGCCATATTGCTCCGTAAGCTGGATAAAGCTAGGCAATGTGCCAGTATACAATATATGGTATACAGGCAGGAATTTACCGCAGGAACTAGACTCCGGGGGAGGATGGCCGGGCATTCCCAATACAAGAACATCATGTACCGGAAGGGCGCCCAGGACGCCCGGCGCTCCAAGATTTTCACCAAGATCATCCGGGAGCTGACGGTGGCGGCGCGCTCGGGCCTGCCCGATCCGGCGAAGAACCCGCGCCTGCGCGCTGCGGTGGCGGCCGCGCGCGCTCAGAACATGCCCAGGGATACCATCGAGCGCGCCGTCAAGCGCGCCGCTGGCGGTGGCGGCGACACCCACTTCGAAGAGGTCCGCTATGAGGGATATGGCCCCGGTGGTGTCGCCATCGTCGCCGAGGTCTTGACCGACAATCGCAATCGCACCGCCGCCGAGCTTCGCGCCGCGTTCAGCAAATACGGCGGCAGCTTGGGCGAAACCGGCAGCGTGAGCTTCATGTTCCACCGCACCGGATCGGTCCGCTACCCACCGGACGTGGCGTCCGCCGAGGCCGTGTTCGAGGCGGCGCTCGAAGCCGGAGCTGAGGACGTCGAGTCGTCCGAGGCGGGCCACGAGATCACCTGCGCGCCGGAGGATCTCCATGCCGTGCGCGACGCGCTCGAGGACAGGTTCGGCCCGGCCGAGAGCGCACGGCTCACCTGGAGGCCGGAGAGCACCGTCGCCATCGACGAAGGGCCGGCCCAAAGCCTGTTCAAGCTGCTGGAAGTCCTGGAGGACAACGACGACGTCCAACAGATATCGGCCAACTTCGAGATTCCGGATGATCTGATCATGAAGTTGAGCGCCCGAGCGGGCACCGATCTCGGAGGAGAGTGAATGAGATTGTTGGGCCTTGACCCTGGCCTGCGGCGGACCGGTTGGGGCGTGATCGATGTCGCGGGCTCGCACCTGCAACACGTCGCGAACGGCACCGTTCGCTCCGAGTCCGGACTGCCCATAGCGGATCGGCTGGCCCAGCTCTATGACGGGCTCGACCGGGTGATCATAGAGTACGGACCGGATGAGGCCGCGGTCGAGGAGACCTTTGTCAGCCGGAATGCATCCACGACCCTTAAGCTCGGACTGGCCAGGGGGGTCGTCCTGCTGGCCCCGGCGCGGGCCGGCGTGCCAGTCTGTGAATACTCCGCGAACCTCGTCAAGAAGTCCATCGTCGGCACCGGCCATGCCGACAAGAAACAAATCCAGATGATGGTGCGCACCCTGTTGCCGAACTGCGAGATCGCCGGCCCCGATGCCGCCGACGCCCTGGCGGTGGCGATCTGCCACGCCCACCATTCCGCCACCCGGCGACGGTGGCACGCCGGACGGGATCTTGAGGAGTCCGCGCCGTGATCGCCAAGCTCACCGGCGCCGTCGACTCGATCGGCGAGGCCCAGGTGGTCATCGATGTCGCCGGGGTCGGGTATCTGGTTTATTGCTCCGCGCGGACGCTCGGCGGCCTGCCCCCACTCGGCGAGGTGGCGAGCCTGCTCGTCGACACGCATGTGCGCGAGGATCACATTCACCTTTACGGCTTCGCCGACGTCCAGGAGCGCGAGTGGTTTCACCTGCTCAAGGGCGTGCAAGGCGTGGGCGCCAAGCTGGCCATCGCGATTCTTTCGGCGCTCAGCATCGATCAGCTCGGCCACGCCATCGCGGCCCAGGACAGGACGTTCCTCACCCGGGCCGACGGCGTGGGGCCGAAGCTCGCGAGCCGAATCTTGAGCGAGCTCAAGGACCAGGCCGGCGACCTTACCCTCGGCCCGGTAGCCGTGCTCGCTGCTGGAGCCACCGGTGCCGCCGCGCGCGGCCCCGCCAGCGAGGCGGTCTCGGCCCTGGTTAATCTCGGCTATCGCCACAGCGAGGCCTCCAGCGCGGTCGCCCATGCGGCCCGGCGACTCGGTCCCGAGGCTTCGACCGAGGCCCTGATCAAGACCGGCCTGCAGGAGATCGGCGCGTGACCGAGGACCGCGTGGTCGCCACCGGATTCAATGCCGCCGACGCGCCCGAGGCGTCGCTGCGGCCGAGAAGCTTCGCCGAGTTCGTCGGCCAGCGCCAAGTCTGCGAGAACCTGAATGTATTCATCACCGCCGCACGCAACCGCCAGGACGCCCTCGATCACGTCCTGTTGTCCGGCCCGCCCGGCCTCGGCAAGACGACGCTCGCCCAGATCATCGCGCGTGAGTTGGGCGTCGGGTTCCGCGCCACCTCCGGACCGGTGATTGCGCGGGCCGGCGACCTTGCGGCCATTCTGACCAACCTGCAGCCCCTCGATATCCTGTTCATCGACGAGATCCACCGCTTGAGCCCGCCAGTCGAGGAGATCCTCTACCCGGCGATGGAGGCCTACCAGCTCGACCTGATCATCGGCGAGGGGCCGGCCGCACGCTCGATCCGCATTGATCTGCCACCTTTTACGCTGATCGGGGCGACGACCCGCTCGGGCCTGATCACCAGGCCCTTGAGAGAGCGCTTCGGCATTCCGCTGAGACTCACCTTCTACACCCCGGAAGAGTTGAAGCAGATCATCGATCGCGGTGCCCCTATCCTCGACATGGAGCTGACCGCCGGCGGCGCCGCCGAGATCGCCCGGCGCTCGCGCGGTACGCCCAGGGTTGCGACACGGCTTCTTCGGCGGGTGCGCGACTTCACCTCGGTCGCCAACATCACCCGGATCGACAAGACCGCCGCCGACGCCGCCCTCAAGCGCCTGGAGGTCGATACAGAGGGGCTCGATGCCATGGATCGACGGTATCTTCGCTGTATCGCCGAGAACTACGGCGGCGGGCCGGTCGGGGTCGAAACTCTGGCCGCGGCACTCTCGGAACAGCGCGACGTGCTGGAAGAGGTTATCGAGCCCTATCTCATCCAGCAGAGCCTGGTTCAGCGCACGCCGCGCGGACGCATGCTGGCCGGGCGGGGCTACGAGTATCTGGGCCTTGCCGTACCGTCCGACGTCCAGCGTCAACCCGACTTGCTGACCGCCAGTGAGGCGGGGGAACGCGTGGAGATGGAGGATGGCTGATCTCTCCGCCACGCTTGCCAACGGCGCTCCCGACACCGAGCAGATCGCGCGGCGCGGCGCGGCCGATCCGGTTCGCGTCGGTCCACGCCTCGCCTGCCTGAACCGGGCCGGGCGGCCGGTGCGGCTGCCGGGCGCGCGCCCTCACACCGTTGCCTCAACCGGATAAGCGAGAGGACACCATGGAGAGCACGGTCGTAGAATCGGTCAATCTAGGGGCCTCGGCAGCCATCTACGACATGTCGATGTGGGCGCTGTTCGTCAGGGCGGACATTGTGGTCAAGATCGTCGTATTAATGCTGTTTGCAGCCTCGATCTGGTGCTGGGCCATCATCTTCGAAAAGGTGATGCGCCTGCGCCATCTCAACACCCGAACCCTCCAGTTCGAGGACAGTTTCTGGTCGGGCAGCTCGCTGGACGACCTTTACGACCGTGTCGGCGGCCGACCCCAGACCCCGATGGCGACCATGTTCGCCGCCGCGATGCGGGAGTGGCGGCGATCGGTGGCGCGCGGCACCGGCAACAAGAAGAGCGTGTCCGCCAACCTGCAGCCACGGATCGAGCGAGTCATGCAGGTCACCCTGGGCCGCGAGATGGAGCGGCTTGAGAAAAACATGACCTTTCTCGCCTCGGTCGGGGCGACCGCACCGTTCATCGGCCTGTTCGGCACCGTGTGGGGCATCATGAACAGCTTTCAGGCGATCGCCGCTGCCAAGAGCACCAACCTGGCCGTGGTCGCCCCGGGCATCGCCGAGGCGCTGTTCGCCACCGCGCTCGGTCTGGTCGCCGCGGTCCCGGCGGTGATCGCCTACAACAAGCTGTCGAACGATTTGGAGCGCTATGCCGGCCGGCTCGAGGCGTTTGCCGGCGAGTTCAGCGCCGTCCTGTCGCGCCGGCTTGAGGAGACGGAGTGACCCATGGCGGCGATATTAAACGGCGGCCCGGGAAGCGGCGGCTCGGCGCGCCGCCGGATGCACCAGGCTTACAGACCGATGAGCCAGATCAACGTCACCCCGATGGTCGATGTGATGCTGGTGCTCCTCGTCATTTTCATGGTCACGGCACCGCTGCTTACCGTGGGCGTTCCGGTCGATCTGCCTGAAACTGAGGCCCAACTGCTCACCGAGCCGGACGAACCGCTGGTCATCACGGTGGACGCCGAGGGCCGGATCTTCCTCCAGGAAACCGGGATTCCTCTCGCCAACCTGGTGCCGCGGCTCGAGGCCATCACGCGAAACAAAGCCGATACCCGCATTTTCATACGCGGCGATCGAACCATCACCTATGGCCGCATCATGGAAGTCATGGGACTGGTGAACGCGGCCGGCTTCACCAAAGTGGCGCTGATCGCCGAGATGCCGAAGACTCCGGCAACAACGGGCTCTAGATAGCGACGGCCCATGCGCAACGCCGTTATCTTCTCCGGCCTGTTTCATATGGCGATTATTACGCTGGCCTATTTCGGCTTGCCGTCGCTGTTCCGGCCGGCGCCGTCCGAGAATGTTCCGATTCCGGTCGAGGTGGTAACCATCGCCGAGTTCACCAATCCACCGCCCCCGGCGGCGCCGCCCGAACCGCCGAAGCCCGAGGCCGAGAAACCGCCGTCACCGCCTGAACCGGAACCGCCGAAGGTGGCGGCCGTTTCGCCCCCGGCGGCGCCCAAGCCGCAGCCCAAGCCCGAATCGGTACCGCCACCCCAGGTCGCCAAGGCAGAACCCAGGATCAAGGCCAAGCCGAAGCGCAAACCCGAGCCGCCGCCGCGCGACCCCATGGCCTCGGTGCTCAAGACCGTTGAAGAGCTGAAACATCAGGCGCCCAAGAACGAAGAAAAGCCGCCGCCGCGCGACCCCATGGCCTCGGTGCTCAAGACCGTTGAAGAGCTGAAACGTCAGGCGCCCAAGGATGAAGAAAAACCGCCCGCGACCGTCGGCACGGCGCAACCGGCCCCGCGCTACACGCCCGATGAGCCGCCCACCATTAATTTGATCGACCTCGTTAAGCGCCAGATCCAGGAGTGCTGGAGCTTGCCCGCCGGCGCCAAAGAGGCGGAGAACCTGGTCGTCGATATCCGGGTCGCCCTGGACCCCGACGGCACGGTCCGCCAGGTGAGGATCGTGGATGCCGCGCGCATGGAGCAGGACAGCTTCTTCCGCGCCGCCGCGGAAAGCGCCCGAAGAGCCGTGTTGAAATGCAGTCCTTTGAAACTGCCGCCGGAAACGTATCAGCAGTGGAAGACCATGACCCTGACCTTCGATCCCAAGGAAATGTTCGGCTTATGAGACCGTTCAGCCAGCGTCCGAGGGAACCGGCCTGGATCGCGGCCCTAGTCATCGTATTGTGTACGGCTGGTGCGCTCGCGGCCCGCGCCGAGCTCACCATCGACATCACGCGCGGTCGCGTCGAGCCGCTGCCGATTGCGATTACCGATTTTTACGGCGAGACCCCGGAGGCGGCGGCTTACGGCCGCGACATCACCCAGGTCATATCCGCCAATCTCGAGCGCTCGGGGCTCTTCAAGCCGACCGACCCGCGCGCCTTCATTCAGACAGCGGCCTCGTTACAGGTACGACCGCGCTTTTCCGACTGGCGCGTCATCAACGCCCAGGCCCTGGTGAACGGTCGCGCCCAGCTGATGCCGGATGGCCGTCTCAAGGTCGAGTTCCGCCTGTGGGACACCTTCGCCGAACAGCAGATGATCGGCCTTGCCTATTTCACCGCGCCCCACAACTGGCGCCAAGTGGCCCACATCATTTCGGACGCCCTCTACAAGCGGATTACCGGCGAAGACGGCTACTTCAACACGCGCGTCGTCTACATCGCTGAAAGCGGCTCGCCCAAGAATCGGATCAAGCAACTGGCGATCATGGATCAGGACGGCGCCAATCACCGCTTTCTCACCGACGGCGACACGCTGGTGCTCACCCCGCGCTTCTCACCGACGGCGCAGGAGATCACGTATCTCTCCTATTACCAAGATCAGCCGCGGGTTTATCTGTTCAACATCGACACCGGCCAACAGGAGGTGGTCGGGGACTTCCCCGGCATGACCTTCGCGCCGAGGTTTTCGCCGGACGGCAACACGGTGATCATGAGCCTGGCGCGGAACGGCAACTCGGATATCTACACCATGGATTTGCGCACGCGCCGGGTCAAGCAGCTGACCAGCCATCCGGCCATCGACACTTCGCCCGGCTATTCGCCCGACGGGCGGCAGATCGCCTTCAACTCCGACCGTGGCGGCTCGCCGCAGCTCTACATCATGGACGCTGATGGCCGCAATGTCCGGCGCATCAGCTTCGGCGAAGGCCGCTACGCCACGCCGGTCTGGTCGCCGCGCGGTGACCTGGTGGCGTTCACGAAGATCCACAAGGGGCGATTCTACATTGGCGTCATGCGTCCCGACGGCCGCGGCGAGCGTTTGCTGACCGACGGGTTCCTCGTCGAGGGGCCAACCTGGGCGCCGAACGGGCGGGTGCTTATGTTCTTCCGTCAGACGCCGGGGGACGCCGAGGGGAAGGGCGGCACCAGCCAGCTCTATTCCATCGACCTCACCGGCTACAATGAACGTGAGATCATCACTCCGATCGGCGCCTCGGACCCGGCTTGGTCGCCCTTGATTCCATGAGTCCCTCTCCGTATAGAGTCTCTATAGAGTCTCTCTCCGTATCGTCGCGGGTGCCTTGGGATTTCACCCTGCACCCAGCGAAAGCTTGTAATGTCGGTGTGTCGCGCCTTATAGTGACCGTGATAGTGATCGTAGCGTGGCTTGTGTTTGTTTATTGTTAGTGCTCTAGGGGGCGAGAGATGCGATTTAACCGACTGTTGGGCCCATTCGTGGCGGTCTTGCTTCTGGCCGCTTGTGAAACCGCTCCGGAGGAGACCGCGGTAACGACAGGCGAAGGTGCCGCCGCCGAGTCTGCCGAGATGGCGGCTGTCGAAGCCGCGGCTTTACCGGGCACTCAGGATGACCTGACTGCTCAGTACGGCGACCGGGTGTTTTTCGACTTCGACAAATACAGCCTCAAGCCGCCGGCTCGTGAGACCATCATGGGTTGGGCCGCATGGCTGGGCGAGTTCCCCGCAGTCACGGCGACCATCCAGGGACACGCCGACGAGCGTGGGACGCGCGAATACAACTTGGCGCTGGGCGAACGCCGGTCAACCTCGACTAAGAATTACCTCGTGGCGCTCGGCATCGATCCGAACCGCATAGGGACCATCAGCTACGGCAAGGAAAGGCCGGCGGTGGAGGGTAGCAACGAGGCGGCGTGGGCGCAGAACCGCCGCGGCGTGTTAGTCGTCTCGGAATAGGGCGCAAGTTCGACTTTCGCCTCGGGCGCATAGCCCTCCCGCCGGTTCTGCGGAGCCGGTCGGTTGGGCATGCGCCTTAGTTTTGCCTAAAATGGCCGATAATTTTGGCTGGCCCAATCTTGGATCGCCCTAGCCGGTTCGGTTCAAAGCGGACCGGGCCGTGAATTCGTCCTCGGGCTGACTCGAACGCGACGAGAGCGACCATGGCACTGAGACGGATCATCCCCGGCGCGGCCCTTATCGGACTCATGGTCTGCCTCGCTCTGGCGGCGCCCCCGGCGGCGGCTCAGAACACCGGCCTGGGCCCGCTGCTGGACCGGTTGGATCGGATGGAACGCGATCTCATCACCCTCCAGCAACAGCTCTTCCGCGGCGTTCCGCCGGCAAGCTCCGGCGGGACCACAGGAACCACCGGATCGGTGCCCGCCGTCGCGCAGATGGAAGTGCGCCTCACCGACTTCGAAACCGAGTTGAGCAACGTGACCGGCAAGATCGAGGAGCTGTCCTTCAACTTGGAACAGCTCCAGGGCCGCCTCGACAAGCTGGTTGCCGATATTGATTTCAGGTTGCGCGCCCTCGATCAGGCACAGGCCGCGGCGGTTGCCCCGGGGACTGGAAGCGGGAGCCAGGCTCCGGTTCCGCTGACGGCCCCCGCTCCCGGCTCCGTCACTGTGGTTCCGCCGGGCGCGATGATCAAAACAGAGGAAGGCACCATATACAATGTGCCGGTCGAAGCGATCGGGTCGACCTTGCCTGAAGGCACGACGGACGAACAGTATGCGTTCGCCTATGCGCTGTTGCGGGAAGCGCAAATGTCATCGGATGAATCGGAAGCCGAAGCGGTCGTCGCCCGGGCCGAACGAGCCTTCGACGAATTCATTCGCACCCACCCGAACGATGAGAAAACGCCGAACGCATACTACTGGCTTGGCGAAACCTTCTACTTCCGGGGCGACTATGCCCAGGCGGCGGTCCGGTTCGCGGCTGGCTACGAGAAGTTTCCCAACAGTCCGAAGGCATCGGCCAGCCTGCTCAAGCTCGGCATGTCGCTGGCAAGTCTCGGCAACAAACAGGAAGCCTGCACCGCCCTCGCCCAGCTTCAAAAGAAGTTCGCGCATGCCCCCGCCAACATCTTGGATCGCGCGACCAGGGAACGGCAGCGTGCAGGCTGTCGCTGATTGAGCGCGGAGGAAAGCCCCGCCGCGGCCCCTGTCCCGGTCGGCGCCGCCGACTTCGAGGAACTCATGGCGGTGGTCGGGCCATTCGAGGCCGCGGTTGAGCTTGCGGTCGCGGTGTCCGGCGGCGCCGACAGCCTGGCACTGGCGGTGCTCGCGGACGAGTGGGCGCGCCACCGCGGCGGCCGAATCGTGGCGCTCACCGTCGATCACGGACTGAGACTGGAGGCGGCCGAGGAAGCGCGGCAGGTCGGCCGCTGGCTCAGGCGTCTCGGCATCCCGCACCACATCCTGCACTGGCGGGGACGGAAGCCTAAGGCCAACCTCCAGGCGGCGGCCCGCGCGGCGCGCTATGAGCTGCTCACCCGATGGTGTGGCGAGGGGAGGATCCTACATCTCCTCCTGGCCCATCATCTGGACGACCAGGCCGAGACTTTTCTCTTACGTCTTGGGCGCGGCAGCGGGGTCGACGGCCTCGCGGCCATGGCGCCGGTGGTGGAAACGCCCACCGTCCGTCTGGTCCGCCCCCTCCTTGAGGTGCCCCGGGTACGGCTGGCGGCAACCCTGGAAGCGCGCGGGCAGGAGTGGATCAAGGACCCGTCCAATCGCGATCCCGCCTATGCCCGGGTGCGCGTGCGCGCGCTTTTACCAAGGCTGGCGCGCGAGGGGATGACTCCCACGCGTCTCGCCAGCACCGCCCGACACCTGGGCCGGGCGCGAGCAGCGCTCGAGGCGCAGACCACCCGTCTTTTGGCGCGCGCCGTGGCGGTGTTCCCGGCCGGCTACTGCCGAGTCGATGGGGCGGGTTTGGCGGCGGCGCCCGAGGAAATCTCGCTACGGGCGCTGGCGCGCGCGCTCATGTGCATTGGCGGCCGGACCTACACCCCCCGACTCGAGCGGCTCGAGCGCCTGCACCGGGCGCTGGGAAGCGGATCGCTGAGCGTGGCCCGGACCCTCGCCGGCTGTCGCATCACGCCCCATCGCGGCGGTGTCCTAATCTGCCGCGAGCCGGCGGCGGCGAAAGACCGGCTCAGCGTTGCCCCCGGAGCGCGGATCGTGTGGGACCATCGCTTCCTGATCGATATCGCCGCGGCAAAGGGCGGCGCTGGGACGCCTCAGGCGACCCTCGAGCGGCTGGGCCGCCACGGCTGGGCCGAGGTCGCCGCCGCCGATCCGTCCCTCAGAGGCACGGTCATCCCGGCCGCGGTGCGCCCCTCGCTGCCGGCGCTTAAGGATCATGACGGCGTCCTCGCGGTGCCCCACCTTGGCTATAGACGCCGTGGCACCGATGTTGGTACCCTGTCGATTCGCGAGATTCGCTTTTATCCGGGCCAACCCCTTGCGGGCACCCGCTTTGCGGTTGTTTAATGGGCAAGCCGAACTATCTCTTAAAGAGTTGAAGTTAAATGCGCGGTTGAGCCGCTGAGCCGCGGAAGGGTGGCCGAGCGGCGGTTGTGAGCCGCGGAAGGGTGGCCGAGCGGTGGTCGGCCGACTCATACGGACCCCAGCCAGACAAGCAGAGGCTGAGAACTTGAACAAATACAGCAAGAATTTGGTTCTCTGGATCATTATCGCGCTCTTGCTCGTGGCGCTGTTCAACCTGTTCCAGAGCTCGTCGTCGCGGGCGCCCAAGCTGGCGCTGCCATTCTCCGACTTCATCACGCGGGTTGAAAACCAGAGCGTGCGCGAGGTCACCATTCAGGGCAGCAATATCACCGGCGTCTTCACGGACGGCCGTTCGTTCAGCACTTACGGCCCCGACGACACCTCCAGCCTTGTGAGCCGGCTCGAGGACAACGGGGTACTCTATGATTACGCCCCGGCCGAGGAAAGCATGCATCCGCTGTTGAGCGTTCTGATCTCCTGGTTCCCGATGATGCTGTTGATCGGCGTGTGGATCTTCTTCATGCGCCAGATGCAGGCGGGCGGCGGGCGGGCCCTGGGCTTCGGCAAGTCGCGAGCGCGGCTTTTGACCGAGCAGAGCGAGCGGGTCACGTTCGAGGACGTCGCCGGCGTCGACGAGGCCAAGCAGGAACTCGAGGAGGTCGTCGAGTTCCTGAAAGACCAGCAGAAGTTTCAGCGCCTGGGCGCTAAGATTCCCAAGGGCATATTGCTGGTGGGGCCTCCGGGCGCCGGCAAGACCTTGCTCGCGCGGGCGATCGCCGGCGAGGCGAACGTGCCGTTCTTCACCATCTCGGGCTCGGATTTCGTCGAAATGTTCGTCGGCGTCGGCGCCAGCCGCGTGCGCGACATGTTCGAACAGGGCAAGAAAAATGCGCCTTGTATCATCTTCATCGACGAAATCGATGCGGTCGGCCGTCATCGCGGCGCGGGCTTGGGCGGCGGCAATGACGAACGCGAGCAGACTCTCAACCAGCTGCTGGTCGAGATGGACGGCTTCGAGCCCAATGAGGGGGTGATTCTGATCGCCGCCACCAACCGGCCCGACGTGCTCGATCCGGCGCTGTTGCGCCCCGGACGGTTCGATCGCCAAGTGGTGGTTCCCAATCCGGACGTGCTCGGTCGTGAGAAGATCCTCAAGGTGCATATGCGTGAGGTGCCGCTGGCGCCCGACGTCGAGCCCAAGATCATCGCCCGCGGCACACCCGGGTTCTCCGGTGCGGATCTTGCCAATCTGGTCAACGAGGCCGCGCTCTTGGCCGCGCGCAAAGGCAAGCGCATGGTGACCATGGCCGAGCTGGAGGAGTCCAAGGACAAGGTCATGATGGGCGCCGAGCGCCGCTCCTTGGTCATGACCGAGAAGGAGAAGGAATTGACGGCCTATCACGAGGCGGGCCATGCGCTGGTCGCGCTCTATGTGCCTGGTCACGACCCGCTGCACAAGGTGACCATAATCCCGCGGGGGCGCGCCCTCGGCCTGACCATATCGCTGCCCGAGAAGGACCGCTACGGATATGCCAAGATGGAACTCGAGGCCAAGATGGCCATGATGTTCGGCGGCCGGACCGCCGAAGAGATCATCTTTGGCCCGGACAACATCACGACCGGCGCGGCCGACGACATTCGACAGGCCACCGAGCTCGCCCGCAGCATGGTCACCGAATACGGCATGAGCGAGAAACTGGGCCCGTTGCGTTATCAGGATAACGAGGAGGAGATCTTCCTCGGTCACTCGGTGACACAGCACAAAACCGTCTCCGACGCGACGGCCAGGATGATCGACGAGGAGATTCGCCGCCTGATAGATGAGGCGAGGCAGCGGGCGCGCAAAATACTCACCGAACGCATCGACCAGCTCCATATCCTGGCAAAGGGCCTGTTGGAGTACGAGACCCTGACCGGGGAGGACGTCCGGGCGCTGATGAAGGGCGAGCCGATCGTCCGCGTCGAGGAAGACGAGACCCCGGCCAAGGATGACCGGCCCCGTTCTTCCGTACCGAGCACTGGCAAGAGGCGCAAGAAAGGCAAGGCACGCCCCGGCAGCTTGGAACCGGAGCCCCAGCCTGGGTCTTGAGTCAAGCGTGTCGGCGTGAGCGCGGTGACCCGAAGCCCCGCCCTGCCCCGGGGCTTTTCTGTTGATGACGATCCCGCTAGCTGCATTTATCTGCGCCCGGTAGGTCTGATGTCCGGGGCCGATGCCGCGGCCGCCGCCGGCAAGGCCTGGCGGCTCGCCGGCGGTCCCTCGGCTTTCGCGGCGTTGGAGATCCTGGTGCGCGACGGCGACCGCATCACCGCCACGGTGGCTGAACCAGCCGGCGTTCTCGACTGGGCAGCGGACTTGAGCGAGGCCGTGAGCCAACATGTCTCGGGGTTGATCGAAAGGCTCACCGCCCCGCGCCCGCCCTTCGCCGGCCTGCCGCTGGATCACCCGCTCATCATGGGCGTGGTCAATGTCACGCCGAACAGCTTCTCCGACGGCGGCGACCACGTCGATCCGACGGCGGCCATCGCCCACGGCAAGGCGCTCAGCGCCGCCGGCGCCCATATCCTCGACATCGGCGGCGAGTCGACGAGGCCGGGCGCCGAGCCGGTGCCGGAAGAGCTGGAGCTCGCAAGGGTGGTGCCAGTGCTGCGCGGACTTAGGGGGAGCGACGCGGTGTTGTCGATCGACACACGCCACGCCCGGGTCATGCCGGAGGCGCTCAAAGCCGGCGCCGCCATCATCAACGACATCACCGCGCTTTCCGGTGATGCCGGGAGTCTCAAGACGGTGGCCAAAAGCGGCGCGCCCGTCGTCCTCATGCATATGCAGGGCGAGCCCCGAACCATGCAGGACAACCCCACTTACCTCCATGCCCCGCTCGACATCTATGATTTCCTGAGCCAGCGGGTGGAAGCCTGTGTCGCAGCCGGCATCGAACGCTCGCGCATCGCCGTCGATCCGGGCATCGGTTTCGGCAAGACCGCGGCCCACAACGCCGAAGTCCTGAGCCAGCTCGCCTTGTTCCACGGCCTCGGTTGTGCGCTACTCTTGGGCCCCTCCCGCAAGAGCTTCATCGCCCATTTCAGCAAGGGCGAAGCGCCCAAGGCGCGGCTTGCGGGCTCGCTGGCGGCGGCGTTGGCGGGGGTCGGCCAGGGCGTCCAGATTTTAAGGGTCCACGACGTCGCCGAAACCGCCCAGGCGCTCGCGGTGTGGCGGGCGCTCGCCGAGGCCGCCTGAGGGCGGTCGCGAGCGCCGGCGCCCGCCCGATGGGCGCGGTGGGAAGCCCCCGAAGATGACTCCCCGACGGCGGGCGAAGGAACGCCGGCTTGACGGCTTTATCAAGGGCGGCCTCGGGCGAGGCCGGGGCCGAGCGGCAAAGCCCACGGAAGTTGCGTGGAATATCAGGCCTTTTCTGCTATAAACCCGATGTCTTGAGGGGGCGTGGCGATGACGCGCAAGCTGTTTGGCACGGACGGCATCCGGGGCACGGCCAACGCCGAGCCGATGACCGCGGAGACCGCGCTCAACGTGGCCATGGCGGCCGGCCGCTATTTCACCCGCGGCGATCACCGCCATCTGGCGGTCATCGGCAAGGACACCCGACTGTCGGGCTACCTGCTGGAGCCGGCCTTGACCGCCGGATTTATCGCAATGGGTATGGACGTGGTCCTGGTCGGCCCCCTGCCGGCGCCGGCGGTCGCCATGTTGACGCGCTCGCTTCGGGCCGACATCGGGGTCATGATCTCGGCCTCGCACAACCCTTATCAGGACAACGGCATCAAGCTGTTCGGCCCGGATGGCTATAAGCCGTCCGATGAGGTCGAGCTCGAGATCGAGGCCCTGATGGCGGCGGATCCGGTGGCCGAACGCGCCGCGCCGGCGGGTTTGGGCCGGGCCAAGCGGCTGGACGACGCGCGCGGCCGCTACATCGAATTCGTCAAGAACACCTTTCCCGAGGGGCTTAGGCTCGACGGCCTCAAGATCGTCGTCGATTGCGCCCACGGCGCCGCCTACCGGGTCGCGCCCACCGTGTTGTGGGAACTCGGCGCGACGGTCGTCCCGATGGGTGTCGAGCCCGACGGCCTCAACATCAATGACGGGTGCGGCGCCACCGCGACCGAGGCGATGCGCCGGGAGGTGCTGGCTCAAGACGCCGATCTCGGCATCGCGCTCGACGGCGACGCCGACCGCGTGGTCATGGCCGACGAGAAGGGCGCGCTCATCGACGGCGATCAGTTGATGGCGCTGATCGCCGCGTCCTATCACCGGGCAGGCCGGCTTAAAGGCGGCGGCGTGGTGGCGACCGTGATGTCCAACCGGGGCCTCGAGCGCTACCTTGACGGCATCGGTCTCGGCCTGGTGCGCACCCCCGTCGGCGACCGCTACGTCATCGAGCACATGCGCAAGAACGGGCTCAACGTCGGCGGTGAACAATCCGGCCACATCATCCTGAGCGACTACGCCACCACCGGCGACGGGCTGATCGCGGCGCTGCAGGTATTGGCCGCCACCATTGGGTCCGACCGCCCTTTGAGCACGACCGGCCGCGTCTTCGAGCCGCTGCCCCAGCTCATGCGCAACGTCCGTTTCAACGGCACCATGCCGCTCGAGGATGCCGAGGTTAAGAAGGTGATCCACGACGCCGAACGCAGCCTCGGCAAACAGGGACGGCTGGTGATCCGCAAATCCGGGACCGAGCCGGTGATCCGCGTCATGGCCGAAGGCGACGACGAGCTCCTGGTCAGCCGCGCCGTCGACACCATCGCCGAGGCAATCGAGCGCGCGGCCGGTTGAGGACAGCGGGGGCTCGGGCCTTGCGGGGACGGGTGTTGATCATCGCCGGCTCCGATTCCGGTGGCGGCGCGGGAATCCAGGGCGATATCAAGACGGTCACCGCCTTGGGCGGCTATGCGGCGACGGCGATCACCGCGCTCACGGCGCAGAATACCGAGACCGTCGCCGATGTCATGGCGGTGCCGCCCGCGTTCATCGCCCGACAGATCGATGTGGTGCTCACGGATATCGGGGCCGACTGCATCAAGACCGGGATGCTGGCGACCGCCGAGGTCATCGACGCCATGTGCGACGTGTTGGCGGCCAAGGCCCGCTCCATTCCCATCGTGGTCGATCCGGTGATGGTGGCCAAGAGCGGCGCCCGGCTCCTGGACCCTGACGCCGTCGCCACGCTCAAGCGGCGCCTGGTCCGGATCGCCACCGTGCTGACGCCCAATCTGCCGGAGGCCGAGACGCTCTCGGGCATGACCGTTCGGGATTCCGAGGATATGCGGGATGTCGCGGCGGCGTTGTTGGCTGCGGGGCCCAAGGCGGTCCTCTTGAAAGGCGGGCATCTGGCGGGAGACGTCGTCCATGACGTGCTGGCCACCGAAGACGGCATCGAGCTGTTCACCTCGCCCCGGATCGAGACGGTCCACACCCATGGGACCGGCTGCGCGCTGGCCTCGGCCATCGCCACCGGCCTCGCCCAGAACCTCCCGTTGAGGGACGCGGTCGAGCGCGCCCGCGCCTACGTCCACGAGGCCATTCGCCTCGCGCCCAAGCTGGGCCACGGCCACGGGCCCATCGAGCACGGCCACACGATCAGGCCGTCCGGTCCCGAGTCGGTTGGCTCGCGCCCGGCCGACACAACCACGGCCTCGGACGACTGAGCAGCACTTGGTTGCATAGGAAAGTGAGCGTAATTTTCCCCCTTCCCCATCGACGGCGGGGGCATCCGCCGTCGATTCCTCCCGCGGTGGGGAGGGGGAAGCCATGCCCGGTTTCAACGAAATAACCCTCCCTCTTGAGGGGGGCGGGAAGGGGGTGGGGGTGACCCACGGATTTTCGAAGCTAAGCGCTCGCGCGACTGGGGCCGGCCGAGACGGGCGGGTTGCTGGCGTCTCCGCCGCCGCGGCCTGCGGCGCGGGCCGGTCGGATTGATGACGCCACAGTGAGCCGGAGCGATCCCGCCATAGCCGATCTGGGCACACTGGAGGCCGCCGCCGAGGTGGTCCATTCCTTCGTGCAGCCGACGGCGCAGATCTGCTGGCCGCTGTTGTCCGAGCGGTCAGGCTGCGAGCTCTGGGTCAAGCACGAAAACCACACGCCCATCGGCTCGTTCAAGGCGCGCGGGGGGTTGGTTTACCTGGACGACCTCAAGAAATCCCAGCCCGCCGTGAGCGGCGTGATCGCCGCGACCACCGGCAATTTCGGGCAGGCCGTCGCCTTCGCCGCCACCTCCATGGGGCTCAAGCCGACCATCGTCGTGCCCCACGGCAACAGCCTCGAGAAGAACGCGTCCATGCGCGCCTTCGGCGGCGAGCTGACCGTCCATGGCCGCGACTTCGACGAGGCGTATGATTACGCCTTCTCGGTAGCCGAGGAGCGCGGGCTGCACATGATGAAATCCTTTCACCCGCTGCTGGTCCTGGGCGTGGCCTCCTACGGCCTCGAATTCCTCCGCGCCGCCCCCGAGCTCGACACGGTCTACGTCCCGATCGGGCTGGGCTCGGGCATCTGCGGCATGATCGCGGCGCGCGAGGCGCTTGGCCTCAAGACCCGGATCGTGGGCGTGGTGGCGGAGAAGGCGGCGACCTACGCGCTTTCCTTCGAGCGCGGCGAGCCGGTTGCGACCGACTCGGCCGACACCTTCGCCGACGGCATGGCCGTCCGCGTGCCCGACGCGGACGCGCTCGCCGTCATCCTGAAGGCGGTGGAGCGCATCGTCACCCTGTCGGAAGACGAAATCCGCGCGGCCATGCGCCACTACTTCACCGACACCCACAACCTCGCCGAAGGGGCGGGCGCCGCGCCCTTGGCCGCGCTCTTGAAGGAGCGCGAGCGGATGGCGGGCAAGCGCGTCGGCCTCATCCTCTCCGGCGGCAACATCGACCGGGAGGTCTACCTAAAGGTGTTGGCGGAGGGGTGAGCTGAAGGCGGCGACTCCCGTCGCTGCGGGCGACATGCTAGGGTTGAAAAGAAACCAAAGAAACCTTAGATGGGCTTCCGGCGGGTCCCGAGCGGCCGTCGTTTAACAGTCGCGTGAGGCCATGTTTGTCATAGACCCCAACATTCAGATGTGGGTGACGCTGGCCATTATCGGCGCAGCGCTCGTCCTTTACGCGCTCGAGCGCACGCCGATCGAGGTGACGGCGCTCGGGGTGTTGGGCGTGCTCCTGGTCCTGTTCTACGTATTTCCGCTGCTCGGTCCGGACGGCGGCAACGTCCTGGACGCCCCGCGCCTGTTGGAAGGCTTCGCCAACCCGGCCCTGATCACGGTGCTGGCGCTGCTGGTGATCGGCCAGGGCCTGGTGCGCACCGGCGCGCTCGACCGTCTCGTGCGGCTCGTCTTTCACCTGGGTGGCGGCAGTCCGGTGCGGTCCACTGTGCTCATCCTGATCGTCGCGCTCACGGTCAGCGCCTTTCTCAACAACATCCCCGTCGTGGTGATGTTCATTCCCGTCATGCAGGCGGTGGCGGAGCGCTTCGGTCGATCGCCTTCGAGCCTCATGATGCCGCTGAGCTTCGCCGCCATTCTCGGCGGCATGACCACGTTGATCGGATCGAGCACGAATCTCCTGGTCTCGAGCGAGCTGGTCGAGCTCGGGCGAGAGCCGTTCAGCTTCTTCTCCTTCACCACTCCGGGGCTGGTCATGGCGGGCGCGGGCCTCGCTTACGTCTTGCTGCTGGCGCCGCGGATCCTTCCCCATCGGGCCTCGTTCGCCGGCGCGCTCATCGGCGGCGGCCGGCAGTTCATCGCCCAGATCACGATTCCGGTGGGCTCCAAACTGGTCGGCGAAAAAGCCAGGATCGGCTTCTTCCCGAGCTTGAAGGACTTCACGATCCGGATGATCCAGCGGCGCGAGCACGCCTTCCTGCCGCCATTCGAGGATTTCACCCTCCGTGTCGGTGACATCGTGATCGTGGCGGCGACCCGCCAAGCGTTGACGGACGCGATCTCCCGCGGCCTCGGGGTGCTGATACCGGACCTGCGCGACGGCAGCGACCCGATCGCGCCGGACAGCGAGACCCGGAGCGGTGGCCGGGGGAGAAAACGCACCCGTGACCAGGTTCTGGCCGAGGTCATGGTGGCGCCGGGCTCGCGCATGATCGGGCAGAACCTGGAGCAGATCGGCTTCCGCCAACAGTTTCACTGCATCGTCCTGGGCATCCAGCGGCGCGCGCGCATGATCCGGGCCCGGCTGACGGAGATTCCCCTGGCGGCGGGCGATGTCCTATTGATCCAAGGCCGGCGGGACGACGTCGTCGCCCTCAGGGCCAACCGCGATGTGGTGCTGATGGAATGGTCGGCGAGCGATCTGCCCACGCCGCATTACGCGCGCCGGGCGGGTCTCATCTTCCTTACCGTCGCGGCGCTGGCCGCCGGCGGGCTGATGCCGATCGTCGTCGCCGCCGTCGCCGGCGCCGCGGGTATGATCGCCGCAGGCGTGCTGAACATACGCCAGGCCGCCGCCGCCATCGACCGAACCATCATCATGACCATCGCTACGGCCTTGGCGCTCGGCGCGGCGCTGCAGGAGACCGGCGGCGCCGTGTTCATCGCCAACAACCTGCTCGGCGCCCTCAGCGACCTGGGCCCGGCCATAGTGCTGTCGGCCTTCTTCCTGATGGTGGCGGTGCTGTCCAACGCTCTCAGCACCAAGACCTCGGCTGTCCTGTTCACCCCGATTGCGGTCAGCGTGGCCGGAGGGCTCGGAGTCGAGCCCACGGCCTTTGCGGTCGCCGTCGTGTTCGCCTCCAACTGCTCCTTCGCCTCGCCGATCGGCTACCAGACGAACCTTCTGGTCATGGGACCCGGCCATTACCGCTTCATCGATTTCGTTCGTGCCGGCTCGCCCCTGCTGATCGTGATCTGGATCGCGTTCTCCCTGTTCGCGCCATGGTATTACGGCTTGTCCTGAGGACGGCGTTCGCGGCGACGCGGCGCGGTCTTCTGACGCCGGCATAGGCGGAGGCGGCGCGCCGAACATCGTCGCCTTGCCCGACATTGACCGGTGGCGCCACCAGACCTACACTCCGCGCCGCGCCTGGCCTTTGGGCCGACTGCAAACATCCTCGAACGCGAAGGAATCGGCGTCATGAAGCCTGAGGTCCGGCCTCGGCGGCCTCATTTTTCCTCCGGTCCCTGCGCCAAGCGGCCCGGCTGGTCGCTGGCCGCGCTCGCCGGGGCCTGCCTCGGCCGCTCGCACCGGTCCGAGGCCGGCAAGGCCAAGCTCGCCGAGGTGATCGAGCGGAGCCGCGCGCTTCTCGGCCTGCCCGCCGCGTGGCGCCTGGGCATCGTGCCCGCCTCGGATACCGGGGCGGTCGAGGCGGCGCTGTGGTCGCTCTTAGGCCCCCGCGGCGTGGACATGCTGGCCTGGGAGAATTTCGGCAAGGGCTGGGTCGCCGACGTGGTAGGCCAACTCAAGCTCGCGGACGTGCGCGTGTTCGAGGCGGACTACGGCAGGCTTCCAGACCTCAGCCAGGTCGATCCCGGGCGTGATGTGGTGTTCACCTGGAACGGCACGAGCTCGGGCGTCAGGGTGCCCGACGGGGCGTGGATCAGCCCCGACCGGGAGGGCCTTACCATCTGCGATGCCACCTCGGCGGTGTTCGCCATGGCGCTCCCGTGGGAGCGGCTCGACGTGGTCACCTGGTCGTGGCAGAAGGTGCTGGGCGGCGAGGCGCAGCACGGCATGCTCGCCTTGAGCCCGCGCGCCGTCGAGCGTCTTGAAAGCCACACCCCGCCCTGGCCCCTGCCCAAGATCTTCCAGCTCACCAAGGACGGCAGGCTCGACGGAGGGATCTTCCTGGGCGGAACCATCAACACCCCGTCCATGCTGTGCGTCGAGGACGCCCTCGACGGCCTCAAGTGGGGCCAAGAGATCGGCGGCCTGGAGGCGCTCATCGCCCGCTCGGAAAGCAACCTCGAAGCCGTCGCCCGATGGGTCGGGGACACGCCATGGGTCGACTTCCTGGCCGAGGATCCGGCCACCCGGTCGTGCACCTCCGTTTGTCTCAAGCTGGCCGACCCGTGGTTCCAGGCGCTCACCTCCGACCGGCAGGCGGCCACCACCAGAGGGATCGCGGCGCGGCTCGAGGCCGAGGGTGTCGCCTATGACATCAACGCCCACCGCGAGGCGCCGCCGGGCCTGCGCTTGTGGGCCGGCGCCACGGTCGAGCGGGCCGATCTCGAAGCCCTGTTTCCGTGGCTTGACTGGGCCTATGCCGAGGCCCGGGAAGATCCGGCCGCCAGGGTCTGAAGACAGCCACGGCCCGCGCCATCGCCCTTATCGCGGTCGACCGGCCCTTGACCGCTGCAAATCCTCCGCCAGGTGCGGGCGCTGCCCCTCGTGCTCCAGGCCAAGGCCCTGACCTTCTAGGATCTTCTAGGACCTTCTAGGCGCGGGGACGCGCGCCCAAGGCTTGGCCGCGGATTTCCATTTGTCACCTTGGAGCAAACCGGGTAGTAAACCGGGTAGTAAGCGGGGC
Organism: Pseudomonadota bacterium; assembly: GCA_022571365.1. GTDB lineage: Bacteria > Pseudomonadota > Alphaproteobacteria > JACZXZ01. The sequence continues at coordinate 25,010 of JACZXZ010000009.1, forward strand.
TGGCTAGAGCCTGTTTGAGGCCCGGCGCCCAACCCTGGGGGACCCCGCCGCACCCCGGAGGCGCCGGATACGGCACGAAATGGAGCAACGGGAAAACCCATGACCAGGAGCTTGAATAAGGCCCTGTTACCGGCGGGCCTGCGCGACGTGCTGCCGCCCAACGCCAGCCACGAGGCCGCCGTTGTCGACCGGCTGCTCGCCGGCTTCGCCTCCCATGGCTACGGGCGGGTCAAGCCGCCGCTCATTGAGTTCGAGGAAAGCCTGCTGAGCGGCGCCGGCGCGGCGACGGCCAGCCAGACCTTCCGGCTCATGGACCCGGTGTCCCAGCGCATGATGGGCCTGCGCGCCGACATAACGGTTCAGGTCGCCCGGATCGCAACGACGCGCCTTAAAGGGGCGCCGCGGCCGTTGCGGCTCAGCTATGCCGGCGAGGTGCTGCGGGTCAGCGGCAGCCAATTGAGACCCGAACGGCAGTTCGGCCAGGTGGGCATCGAGCTCATCGGGCCGGCCGTGCCCGCCGCCGACGCCGAGGCTGTGCTGCTTGCCGCCGAGGCCCTTTCGGCGGTGGGGATCGAGAGTCTTTCGATCGACCTCAACGCGCCGAGCCTGGTGCCCGCCCTGTGCGCGGAGCTGAAGCTGGGAGCGGAGGCCGCCGAGGACCTGCGCATGGCCCTCGACCGTAAGGACGCCGCCCAGGTGGCGGCGGCCGGCGGCGACACCGCGCGGCTGTTGGGCGCCCTGCTGGCCACCGCCGGGCCGGCCCGGCGCAGCCTGGAGGCGCTGGACAAACTCGACCTGCCTGAGAAGGCGGCGGCCGAGGCCGGATGCCTGGCCCGGGTGGTGGACTTGGTGCTCGCGGCGGCGCCGGAGCTCAAGCTCACCATCGACCCGGTCGAGAGCCGCGGCTTCGAATACCACACCGGCGTCGGCTTCACCCTGTTCGCGCTCGGGGTGCGCGGCGAGCTTGGGCGCGGCGGCCGCTACCGGACGGACGGCCAGGGCGAGCCCGCGACCGGCTTCACCCTGTTCATGGATACGGTGATGCGGGCGCTGCCCGAGCCCGAGCCCGGCCGCGCCCTGTTCCTTCCCTGGGGCACGCCGGCCGACGATGGCCGCCGGCTCAGGGCCGAGGGCTGGGTCACGGTAAGCGGGCTCGAAGAGGCGGGCGATCCGAGCGCCGAGGCGCGCCGCATCGGCTGCACACATGCCTATATCGCGGGCGCCATCACCCCCGTAGAATAGCGCTTCAGGAGGCCGCGCAGCATGGCCAACGTCGTGGTGGTCGGCGCCCAGTGGGGCGACGAGGGCAAGGGCAAGATCGTCGACTGGCTCAGCGAGCGGGCCGACGTGGTGGTACGCTTTCAGGGCGGCCACAACGCCGGCCACACCCTGGTCGTCGGCGGGGTCACCTACCGTCTCAGCATCTTGCCCTCGGGCGTGGTCCGGCCCGGCAAGCTGTCGGCCATCGGCAACGGCGTGGTCATCGATCCCTGGGCGCTTTTGAAGGAGATCGAGACCTTGCGCGGCCAGGGCATCGAGGTGACGCCCGACAATCTGTGCATCGCCGGGAACGCCGTCCTCATCCTGCCGCTGCACCGGGAGCTGGACCTGGCCCGCGAGGAAGCGCGTGGAGCGGATCGGATCGGCACCACCGGGCGCGGCATCGGCCCGGCCTACGAGGACAAGGTGGGGCGCCGCGCGGTGCGCGTCTCGGACCTTGCCGATCCGAAAGCGCTGTCCCAAAGGATCGACCAGCTGCTGCTGCACCACAACGCCCTTCGGCGCGGCCTGGGCGTGAAGGAGATCAAAGCCAAGGCAATCGAAGACAAGCTCATCAAGGTGGGACCGAAAATCCTCCCCTATGTGGACAATGTCTGGCAGCGCCTGGACGCGGCGCGGCGCGGGGGAAAACGGATCCTGTTCGAGGGTGCCCAGGGGGCGATGCTCGACATCGACCACGGCACCTACCCCTATGTCACTTCATCGAACACCGTGGCCGCGCAAGCCGCGGTCGGTTCCGGGCTCGGCCACGGCGCGGTGGGCTACGTGCTGGGCATTGCCAAAGCCTATACGACCCGGGTTGGAAGCGGACCGTTTCCGACCGAGCAGGACAACGAGATCGGTCGAACCCTGGGCGAACGGGGCCACGAGGTCGGCACGGTCACCGGCCGCGAGCGGCGCTGCGGCTGGTTCGACGCGGTGCAGTTGCGCCAGGCGGTAAAGGTCGCCGGTATCGACGGCATCGCGCTGACCAAGTCGGATGTCCTCGACGGCTTCGCCACCATCAAGATATGCATCGCCTATCGCTACCGTGGTGAGCGCTACGACTACCTGCCGGCCACGTTATCGGCCCAGACCGAGGTCGAGCCGATCTATGAGACCCTCGAAGGCTGGCAGACGAGCACCCGGGGGGCCCGCTCCTGGGCCGAGCTGCCGGCCACGGCGATCAAGTACATCCGCCGCCTCGAGGAGTTGATCGAGACGCCGGTGGCGTTGCTGTCGACCAGCCCCGAGCGCGAGGACACCATCCTGGTCCGGGATCCCTTCGCCGACTAGGACCTGTCTCAAAAGGCGAAGGGGGCCGCAAGGCAAAGCCCTGCCGATGGCACGGCGCCCCGGAGTCTCGGCCGGGCCGTGCGATCACCCCTCAGGGCCAGGCGGCGAGCGGCGGCAGGGACATGAAAACCGCCTCGACGTCGCCGCCGGTCATGAGACCGAACTTGGTGCCGCGGTCGTAGAGCAGGTTGAACTCGACGTAACGGCCGCGCTTGACGAGCTGATGCTGGCGCTGGGCTTCGGTCCACGGCCGGTCCATGTGGCGCCGGACCAGCTTCGGGTAGACTTCGAGCAAGGCGCGCCCGACGTCCTGGACGAAGGCGAAGTCGCGTTCCCAGTCGCCGCTCGTCAAATCATCGAAGAAGATGCCGCCGACACCCCTGGGCTCGCCCCGGTGGCGGAGATAGAAATACTCGTCGCACCATTTCTTGAAGCGCGGGTAATAGTCCGGGTCGTGGGCGTCACAGGCGGCTTTCAGGGCCTCATGGAAGTCGCGGGTGTCGTCCTCGTCCGCGAAGGTGGGCGTCAGGTCCATCCCCCCGCCGAACCAGGCGGTGGTGGTGGTGATGTGGCGCGTGTTCATATGCACCGCCGGCACCAGGGGCGAGCGCGGATGGGCGACGAGCGAGATGCCGCCCGCCCAGAATCGCGGGTCTTCGGCGGTGCCGGGGATGTCACCGCGGAACTCCTCCTTGAGCTCGCCGAAGACGGTCGACACGTTGACGCCCACCTTTTCGAACACGCGGCCGTACATGATCGACATGACCCCGCCGCCGCCGCTCCCGCCACCTTCGCCCCGACGCTCCCAGCTCTTGCGCTCGAACCGGCCCGGCGGCCGGTCCGATCCGGGGCCGGTGAGCGCATCCTCCAGCGCCTCGAAGGCGGCTGAAACCTGGTCTCTCAGCGCCTCGAACCACTGGGCCGCCCGCGTCTTCTGGGCCTCGGTGGGCACGGTCATCTTGTCTCTTCCGGAAACCCTTCGGTCTGTCTCAAGGCCTCACCCAACACCATGGCGGCGGCGAGCGCAACATTGAGCGAGCGCAAGCCCGAGGCCATCGGCACCCGGACGCGGGCATCGGCGGCGTCGTGGACCTCCTGGGGCACGCCGGCCGACTCGCGGCCGATCAGGAGCACGTCATCGGCACGGAAGGCGAAGTCGGTATAGGCGAGGCGGGCGCGGGTGGTGAGCAGCACCAGCCGTCGCTTGCGCCCGGAGCGCCGGCGCCCGGCCTCGAACGCCTGCCACGAGCGGTGGCGGGTGAGCTCGACGGCGTCGAGATAATCCAGGCCGGCGCGCTTCAGGCGCCGATCCGAAAGAATGAAGCCCAAAGGCTCGATGATGTCGACGCCAACCCTTAAGCACGCCGCGAGCCTCAAGATCGCGCCGGTATTCTGGGGGATGTCGGGCTCGAATAGCGCAAGGCGCATGGCGTGACGTCCGATTCCTTATCCGTCTTTGCACGTGAGCCTGTTTTCGATTATACCCGTGACGGCCGCCCTGGATACGGCCGGGTCCGAGCCGGGGCGGTTGTTTGTCGCGGGCCGGATCGGGGATGATCGATTGGCTATGGACGATGACGGATAAGTCTCAACCCGTGGATCACGGCAAGGGGGAAACCCGGCGCGACTTCCTCTATGTCGCGACCGCCACCTTCGGCACGCTGGGCGCGGCGTTCGCGGCCTGGCCGTTGATCGACGTGATGAATCCGTCCGCCGAAGTTCGCGCGCTGTCGTCGACCGAGGTCGATCTCGCGCCGATCGCCGAAGGCCAGCGCATCACCATCAAATGGCGCGGCAGGCCGGTATTCATAGACCGCCGCACGCCCGAGCGGATCCGCGCCGCGGAATCCGTCGACCTCGACGCGTTGATCGACCCGCAGCCGGACAGCGCGCGAACCCAACGGCCCGAGTGGCTGGTCGTGGTCGGCGTGTGCACCCATCTTGGCTGCATCCCGCTCGGCCAGAAGGCGACTGATCCCTGGGGCGAATACGGCGGCTGGTTCTGCCCCTGCCACGGCTCCCATTACGACACCTCGGGCCGCATTCGCAAGGGGCCGGCGCCGAAAAACCTCGAGGTGCCGCCCTATGAGTTCCTGGACGACTCGACGGTCCTGATCGGCTAGGACGGATCGGCCATGAGCGAGCGCACATGGAACAACCGGCTGATCAAGTGGGTCGATGACCGGCTGCCGGTCTTTACCATCCTCAAAAACGAGCTGATCGACTATCCGACGCCGAAGAACCTGAGCTACTGGTGGAACTTCGGCTCGCTGGCCGGCGTCATGCTGGTGATCATGACCGTCACCGGCATCTTCCTCGCCATGCACTACACGCCGCACGTGGATCTCGCCTTCGTGAGCGTCGAGCGGATCATGCGCGACGTCAATTACGGCTGGCTGCTCCGCTATATCCACCTGAACGGCGGCTCGGCGTTCTTCCTGGTCGTCTACATCCACCTGTTCCGCGGCCTTTACTACGGCTCGTACAAGAGCCCGCGCGAGGTGCTGTGGTGGCTCGGCCTCATCATCCTGATCCTGATGATGGCCACCGCGTTCATGGGCTACGTGCTGCCCTGGGGCCAGATGAGCTTCTGGGCCGCGACCGTCATCACCAGCCTGTTCACCGCCATCCCCTTTGTCGGCGAGACCATCACCACCTGGCTGTGGGGCGGTTTCACGGTGGGCAACCCGACCTTGAATCGCTTCTACTCGCTGCACTACCTGTTGCCGTTCGTGATTTTCGCCGTGGTCTTCCTGCATATGCTGGCGCTCCACACGAGCAAGTCCAACAACCCGCTGGGCATCGACGTGAAGGGCCCCCAGGACACCCTCCCCTTCCACCCCTACTACACGGTGAAGGACCTGCTCGGCCTGGGCGTCCTCCTGGCCATCCTCATGGGGTTCGTGTTCTTCGCCCCGAACTTCTTCGGCGAGCCGGAAAACTACATCCCCGCGGATCCGTTCCTGACCCCGGCCCATATCGTGCCCGAATGGTACTTCCTGCCGTTCTACGCGATCCTGCGCGCGGTGCCGGACATCTGGTTCATTCCGGCGAAGCTGGCCGGCCTGATGGCCATGGCCGCCTCGCTCCTGATCCTGTTCGCGCTGCCCTGGCTCGACACCTCGAAGGTCCGGAGCGCCCGCTTCCGCCCGATCTACAAGCAGGTGTTCTGGATCCTGGTCGTTGACTGCATCGTGCTCGGCTGGGCCGGCGCCAACCCGCCGGAGGGGATCTACCTGATCGTGGGCCGCATCGCCACGGCCTACTACTTCTTCCACTTTCTGATCCTCATGCCGCTCCTGGGATTCATGGAGCGGCCCCACCCGCTGCCGGAAAGCATCAGCGAGCCGGTCGTGAAGGGCGCCGGCGCCGTCGCAGGCGGGGCGGCGGCCGAACCGATGGAGAAGGCCCGATAGCGCTGAAAGCCTTCCTTGCCGTCACGGCTTTTGCTTTAAGCCTTGCCCCCGGCGCGACCGGCCGGGCGGCGGAGACGCCGCCCGCCCGGGAGTGGACGTTCCAGGGCATCTTCGGCACCTTCGACCGGGCCGCGGCCCAGCGCGGCCTGCAGGTCTACCGCGAGGGGTGCGCGGCCTGCCACTCGCTCGATCTCTTGTACTACCGCAACCTCGAGGCCCTCGGTTACGGGGAAGAGGAGATCCAGGCGATCGCGGCCGAGCACGAGGTCACCGACGGCCCGGACGAGGAAGGCGAGATGTTCGAGCGCCCGGCCCGGCCCTCGGACCGCTTCGTCGCGCCCTTCCCCAACCCCCAGGCCGCCCGCGCCGCCAACAACGGGGCGCTGCCGCCGGACCTCTCGCTCATCACCAAGGCCCGCGCCGGCGGCCCCGACTACCTCTTCGCCCTGCTCACCGGTTATCAGGAGGAGCCGCCCGAGGGGGTCGAATTCGTGGAAGGCATGTACTACAACGAATACTTCCCGGGCCGGCAGATCGCCATGCCGCCGCCGCTGTTCGACGACGCGGTCGAGTACGCCGACGGCACCCCGGCCACGGTCGAGCAGATGGCCCGTGACGTGGTGACCTTTCTCTCGTGGGCGGCCGAGCCCGAGATGGAGGAACGCAAGCGCCTCGGCATCAAGGTGATCCTGTTCCTGGTCGTGCTGACCGGCCTGTTCTACGCGGTCAAGCGCAAGGTCTGGTCGGACGTCCACTAGACCACGTCCCGCGATGGCCGTGACCGGGGCCGCGCTGTTCCGCGGCTGAGTCGCTTGACGATTGTTCCCGTCGGCCAGTTGGCAGTCTTACTCCGACACCCGAAGCATAGGGTCAGGCGGCGTTCCGGACCTCCACGACCAGCCGCTTGCCGAGCGCGACAAGGGCGGCGTCGATCTGCCCAATGTGCGACCGGTGGTCCAAATCGAGCAGGCGGCGCACGGCACCCTCGCTGACGCCCAAACGCTCGCCCAGCGCCACGCGGGTGATCCCCGCGTCCCGCATCGCTTGGTAAAGCGCAAGCTTTGCCGACACCAGTGGCGGCAGCGCGACCACCGGCTGTCCGCGCTTCGGGCGTGAGGGCCTCGGGATGTCACGCCGGTCGTTGATATAGCCGCCGAGGGCGGCGATGAGGCAGTCAAGCGCCTCTGCCAGGGCCTCCGCCTCCGTCTCGCCGTCCGTCAGGGCTTCCGGAACGCCGGGGAACGTCACGAGGATGCTTCCATCGTCTTGCAGGGAGAGATTTACCGGATAGGCAAGTTCCATGCTTGACCCTCGCATTAGGAGATGTCTTCGAGCGTAAGCCCAATTTGATCCAGCATGGCGTGGAGTAATCCCTTCTTGATCTCTTTCCTACGGTCCTTCACGGTCGTGTAGCGATCGCCGTAGTAAAGGCGCCCGTGGCTTCCCTTGCCGGACCTCGGCTCGAAGCGGACCGAAACCCCGGTCTTGCGGCCGAGCTTCCTGATCCGCCTGATGAATTCCGCGCCGTTCACGACACAATATCGTACAAAAATGTGCGATTGTGAAGGAGATAATCGTATACTTTTGTACGATTCTTTGGGGATGTGCAGAGGCGCGCTCGGGCAAGGTGGCTCGGGGCAGGTACGGCCCAGCGGGCCGGCGAGGGCGGCTTTGACGATTGATCGCCGGCCCGGTAACTGAAAGACTAATCCGGAGCGCAGCCCTCCGGGCGGCCCCAAGGCAAGGAGACAAGGCCATGGCGAAGCCGGGAACGCCGCCCGTCATCGGCATCATCGGCGGCAGCGGCATCGACGAGATCGACGGGCTTTCCAACCTGCGCTGGGAGGAAGTCGCCTCGCCCTTCGGCCAACCGTCGGACGCGCTCTTGATCGGCGAGCTCGCCGGCCAGAAAATGGTGTTCCTGCCGCGTCACGGCCGCGGCCACCCGATCCCGCCCAGCCAGGTCAACTACCGCGCCAATATCGATGCCCTCAAGCGCGCCGGGGTCACCGACATCCTGTCGATGAGCGCGGTGGGCTCGCTCAAGGAGGGTCTCTCGCCCGGCACGTTCGTCATCGTCGACCAGTTCATCGACCGCACCTTCGCGCGCGAGAAAAGCTTCTTCGGCCCGGGATTGGCCGCCCACGTCTCCATGGCGCACCCGATCTGCGCCCGCCTGGGCGATCACATCGAGGCGGCGGCCCGCGGCCTTGCCATCCCGGTCGCGCGCGGCGGCACCTATCTCTGCATGGAGGGCCCGCAGTTCTCCACCCTCGCCGAGTCGGAGCTCTACCGCGCCTGGTCCTGCGACGTCATCGGCATGACCAACATGCCCGAGGCCAAGCTCGCCCGCGAGGCCGAGATGTGTTACGCCACCGTCGCCATGGTCACCGACTACGACTGCTGGCATCCCGACCACGACCACGTGACGGTCGAGACCTTGATCAAGGCGCTCATGGACAATGCCGGCGCGGCGAGAAAACTCGTAAAACAGGTGGCGCCCGAGCTCGAACACCGCAGAGAACCCTGCCCCGAAGGCTGCCAGACGGCGCTCGAGCACGCCATCATCACGGCGCCCGAGGCGCGCGACCCGGAGATGGTGAAGCGCCTGGAGGCCGTGGCGGGACGCGTGCTTGGCGGCTCGAGCCGATGAACCATCGCCGCCTGCGCCGGGAGATCGTCGCCACGGCCCGCCAGGTGAACGCGCTCGGCATCAACCGGGGCACCTCGGGTAACATCGGCGCGCGCATTAAGGGTGGTCTTTTGATCACCCCGTCCGGCCTGCCTTACGAGGAGATGCGGCCGGAGGACGTGGTCGAGATGGGAATGGACGGGGGCGTGGCCGGCGAGGGCTCGCCATCGAGCGAGTGGCGGTTCCACCGCGACATCCTGGCCGCCCGGCCCGAGGTTGGCGTGGTGATCCACAGCCACGCCACATTCGCCACCACGCTCGCCTGCCTGGGCCGCGGCATCCCCGCCTTTCACTACATGGTCGCGGTCGCCGGCGGCAACTCGATCCGCTGTGCGCCCTATGCCACACCCGGCACCCAGGAGCTTTCCGATCACGCGGTGGCCGCGCTCGAGGGGCGCCGGGCCTGTCTCCTCGCCAATCACGGCATGATCGCCACCGGCAAGACCCTGAAGGAAACATTGAGCCTCGCGATCGAGGTCGAGGCCCTCGCCGAGCAATACTGGCGGGCGCTCCAGATCGGCGAGCCCAAGCTCCTGTCCCAGGCGGAGATGGAAAGGGTGCTCGAGAAGTTCAAAACCTACGGCAAGCGGCCCGCGTCCACCGCCGCCGCGCCGGGATAAGGGCAACCTCGATGACCAAGCGGCAGGGCGATTCGCCGCCTGTCCCGGCGCCCTAAGAACCGGACCAGCCCTCATCCGCTGCCGACCTGCCGCCGGGGCGGGGACCGACGCCCTACCCGATATGTTGGGCGAAGAAGGCGAGGAGCGTTAAGTGAGCCCCGCCTCGGCCAAGCCGCATTCATACGGGGTGCCCGGATCGGCTCCGACGCGGGCCCCCGCGGCTTCCGTGGGGCATGGCAACCCGTGGTATTCCACGATTCCCTGCCACGCCTCCCGGAGCAGGACTGCGGCCTGCAGGTAGAAGGGCAGACCTGTCGTCAACATCAGCCGGTCTGAGAAGGTAGGCAACCACACCCCCAGGTGGTCGTCGGCGAACGCGCTGAGCGCCTTCTCACTCACCTCCGCGCCATCCTTGTTTTTCTCCTCGCGCGCCTTGGCCAGCATGACGAGCAACATGGCGAAGAACTCCAGCTCGCACACGAGATGGTCGACCTTCTCCGTGGCATCGCCGGCAAGCGTGAGGCCGAAGGCGCGGTAAAACCCGGCAATGTCACCCAAGATCGCGCCCTTGTCGCGCCGCACGAAGCCCGACTCGTTGATGGGGCAAGAAACAGCACACTCGAACAGCCGGTTGTACTCTCCCGCCCAGGCCCCGGTGTCGAGGCCGCGCGCCTCCCGTCGTGCGGCGACGAAAGCCTCACTCAGGGTTTCCTCGTGGCCGACGCCCGCCTGACGGACAAGCTCTGCGAAGCCTGGCCAGGCGGCCTCGATCTCGGCACGCGGTTCGGCCGTGGGCGGGGAGAACAGGCGGCCCAGGAGGAGCAGGAGGTCGGCCTGGGCCAGCAAGGCCACGATGTCCTGCCCCCTCTTGCTCATTCCTGCACCTCGAACTCGACCCAGTCGGACCAGTGCTTACGCCCGCCGACATTCTGGGCGGAGCCCTGCCACACGGCGAAGGCGATTTGGCCCTCGCCGCCAAGCTCAAACTGATAGTCGAGTGGATCATCGGTTTTCAGCGGGCGCTTGAACACCACGGCCCAGCTGTCGCGCACCCACACGCCCTTGGCTGTGGTGATCGAATAGGGCTGGTTGGTAAGCGTGCTCCAGCCTTTGGCGACCAGTTCCTGGACCGGTTGGCGGCGCGAGAACACCGCCATCGGATTTCCCGCCTGATGGGCAACGAACCATTGGAGCGCCGTTGGGTTCTGGAATGCCTCGGGAACCGGATAGGGGAACTCGCCCTCGGCGAACCAGTAGAGGTCCGACCAGAAGTTGGGATGAACGTCCTGGACATCCTGGAAGCCCACGTCAATGTCTTTCTGCCACAGCGCCTTCCAGTAGAGGATCTGAACCTTCGACTCTTCATCCCCCATCATCGGCAGCGCCCCCTCATCGAGCGGAAACTCGATCGCCACGCCGTCTGAGAAGCGGCTAACGTCGACATTTCCGTCCGGTGTCGAATCGGACCAGGAGACACGCCACGCGATGTGCTCACCATCGGTCAAGGCCTGCACCCTGATCGTTTCGATCGAGGCCTCGGCCAAGGACGGCATGGCCATCTGCTGAGGCACGACCTCGACCTCCATGTAAGGCGCCTGCCACCACTCGACCGAGTAAGGATTGTCGGCCGTCAGAAGGTGGTCGAGCTTGACCACGACGAGATGATCGGAGGGGGTCACCGCCACCTCGGGGACACCGGGGAGCAGCGGCTCCGGCCAGGCGGCCGCTTCCCCGTGGAGCGCGCCGGAAGTGCCCAGCCATCCGGCAGCAACGCCGAACGCACTCAGCCCTCCGAGTAAGGCGGCCAAGAGGGTGTGGCGCGTGATCGCTTTCATCTCGATCCTCGCTCAGGTTGTGTTGTGACGGTAGACGTCGCGTTTGGCGTCATAATGCTCGCGGATATAGACCGGCTCGGTGAACGGCACGCGCGCGACCTCGACACCGTCCACATCCCAGCCGACCGCTTCCTCGCCCTGAACCGCGAACCGCTCGATGATCCGGTTGCTCGCGCCGAACAGGAAAAGCGCCCCCAATAGCTGCCTGTCGTTCTTGAGGTTCCGGTAAAGCTTCTTGGCGGCGGCCACTCCCGGGCCGAAGATTTGCTCGAGGAAGTCGTTTCGTATGTGCAAAGGCGGGATGTAATAGACGTTCGGACCGGTGCCGAACTGCGGATAGATCGCCAGGGCAAGCTTGCGGATCTTGACGATATAGTCGAGCGGGTTGTCCTCGCGTGGCCCCCCTTGGGTGGTCAGGAATCCGTGCATGCGGATCTTGCCGATGCAGGATTCAACGCAAAGCGCCACTTCGCCGTTCTCCACGCGCGGGAAACAGCCGTTGCATTTCTCGGAGACCCGGCTGACCAAGTTGTAGAAGACCTTCTTGTAAGGGCAGGCGCGAACGCACTCTTGATAGCCCCGGCAGCGCTGTTGATCGACGAGCACGATGCCGTCCTCGTCGCGCTTATAGATCGCTTTCCGCGGGCAGGCGGCGAGGCAAGCGGGGTGGTCGCAATGGTTACAGATGCGTGCGAGGTAGAACATCCACATGGGATGGATACCCTCGAAATGAGCGCCTTTATCGGCGATGCCCGCAGTCTCGTCTTCCCCCAGATTCGGTTGGTTGTAATCCTGGTCATGCGGGCGATAGCCCCTCGGCGGCTCGAGCTCATCCTTGCCTTCGAAAGGCGTGCGGCTCTCAAGCACGCCGCCTCTCCACTCGGCGGGCCCGAGCTCTTCATGGAGCTTGAGATCCCAGCCCGTGGGATAGCCGCCGTAGGGCTTGGTCTCGACGTTGTTCCAGAAGATCGTCTCCTGACCCTTGCCGCTGGTCCAGCAGGTCTTGCAGGAGATGGTGCAGGTCTGACAGGCGATGCATTTGTTGATATCGAACACGTAGGCGACCTGCTTCTTGGGCGGCGGCCCGTCATAGGGGTAGTCCATCTCCCGCCCGATCTGCCAGTTCATGCGCTTCGCCATCAGCCTTCACCTTTCATTCCCGTCACCGGACCGGTCCCTGCCCGCCGGAGTGCCCTAAAGCTTTTTCGCATACCTGCCCGCGATGAAATTCTTGAGCAGCTCGTTCTCGTAGGTCGGTCTGAGGCCGAGCCGTGCCGGGGTCCACAGCCCTTTGCCGTCCAAGCCGCCGGGTTCGGCACGCGAAATCTTGACGAAGGATTCGCGCGGCGCCCCGGTCGGGCAGTGCACGTCCGGCACGAAGCCTTGAGTGATCTTCTGACCAAGGAGCCCTTTGACCGTGAGCGTGTCGGTCATCCAGGTGGGCTTGAGCCAGCCCCGGGTGCAGCTCTGGTGGCTGCCGCGCCGGAAGAGGGCCTGATAGCCGGTGTCCGGTGATTTGGCGAGGCCGGTCGGGTTCGTCTCCTGGCCGCGCACCGAGCCGAAGGTGGCGCCGTACATGTTGTGCCAGATGCGGGTCACCCCGCGTGGTGTGCCGGGGTAATAACGCGCACGCACCAGAAGCCGCGCCACCTTGTACTCCTCCGGACGGTTCTGCCAACCATGGAACGGGCGGTCGTGGGGATCGGCGTCGATGTAGACGTAATCGCCGTCCTCGACGCCGAGTTCCTTGGCGTCGAACGGGTTGATGTCAACGAAGGCCTCGGTGATGTACGGCATCCGTTTGTCGTGCCGGTGCATGGTCCCGAAGGGGCCAAACCAGATCGCCACGATATCGGTGTCGACCGGCATGGTGTGGCTGCTATGCCGGTATTTCGGGGTATGCAGGATGAAGCGGAAGCCATGCTTGATGAGCGGATGCTCGCTTTTCAACACCTCGTCGACCGACCGGATCACATGGCGGCTTTGGCGGGCATCACCGGACAGGTCCTCGCGCGCCACGCCATAGTCCTCAGGCTGCTTGGGACGGAGCAGCGGATGAGGTTTCGCCACGATGACGTTCGGTTCGTAGAAGGTCGAGTCGATCGGCTCCCGGTGGATCACCAGGTTCTCGCCGCTGTCCATGAACTCCGGCTCGTCTCGGTAGAACTCGAGGCGCCCCGTCCGGGTGTACCACGGCTTGCTCTCATTCCCCTGCTCCCACGCCCCGACCTTGGGATAGGTGCGGGTCTGAATGATCGCGGGAACACCCTCTTCCGCCTTTCGCTCCAGCTCTTCGATCTTGTAGCCGCGGGTCGCGTTCGAGTGGTCGAGGATGCGCTGGATGTAAGGCCTGGCGCCGCCCTGCTCGATGAACCTCCAATAATCGTCGTGGCGGGAGTCGCCGGTGATCCGACCGATTGCCAGGCTGATGCCCACGGCGACGTCCATGTCCGAGCGGGTGTCATGAATGCGCTTCAATGGCGTGACCGGGAAGACGTAGAGGAACGGGTTGGTCACGCTAATCGTCATGTCGGGATACTTGAACTCGGCCCAGCTATCGACTGCAAAGACGACGTCGGCGTATTCGCAGCTTGCCGTCCACCACCATTCGCTGATGGCGACAAATTCCACCTTCGGCAGGGTGTTCACCACCATCTCGTAATGGCCTTTGGCGTTCCCGATCAGCGAATTCGAGTTGCTCACCAAGATCAACTTGGTAGGCGTTGGGATGTGCGACTTTCCGGTCAAGAGCGTGTTGCCGACCCGCAGCACCTTGTCGCCGTGGTTGAAGTAGTGGACGCTCTCGGCCTTCCAGCGCTTGCGTGACTTGGCGGGCTTGGTGGGGTCGAGCTCGATGTCGAACGGGTCCTCGTCGATATATTGAGGCAGGCCGTTGAAGAAGCTAGCGCGGTAGTTGCCGGAAAAGCTTCCCACATTGCCGCCGATCTTGCCGATGTTGCGGGTGAGCGCCGCTATCAGGAAAATCGCCCGGTCCTTGAGATCGCTGTTGAAGAACTGGTTGGGCCCCATGCCCATGATGAACAAGGTCTTCTCCTTGTTCGCCGCGATTTGACGCGCGAGCGAGTGAATCGCCCGTGCCGGCGCCCAGGTGAGCTTCTCCACATCCTCCGGCGTGTAACTTGCGTCAAGCAGTTCGCGGGTCACGTCGAAGACCGTCCGGCAGGTCAGGCTGCCACCGTTCGCGAGTCTCACCTCGACCTCGCCCTCGAGCCGGGGGTCGATACCGAGGTTTGCGAAGTGCTCGCCCACCTGGTCGCGGTTGATCGCGACGGGTGTGCCCGTCACCTGGTCCCAGACGACGAAGTCGCCCCACTCCTTGCGTTGGACCTCGGTGAACACCGGCCCGGGCTGCTTGTGGATCGCCGGTCCTTTTTCGCCTTCGCTCAGCACCACCGTGTTGTTGGTGAGCTCTGCCAGCCGGTAGCCTTCAAAAACCTCGTTGGCGCGTAACAGCTTGCCTGTATCCATGCGTACGAGCAGAGGCAGATCGGTGTTCGCCTTGATGTAATCGGCGTCATACAGCCCTTCGGCGATCAAGAGCTGGGCGACTCCCAGAGCCAGGGCTGGCGTGGTGCCCGGGCGCACGATGATCACCTCGTCGGCCTTGTTCGCCGTCGCACTGTGTTCGGCGGAGATCACCACGACCTTGGTGCCCTTCATGCGCGCCTCGGTCAGCCAGTGGGAGTCGGGCATCTTGGTGCAGATCCAGTTCATGCCCCAGACGAGCGCGAGGTTCGCATGCTCGACGTTGCAAAGGTCGAAATCGACCGTCTGCTGGCCGGTCACCATGGGGTGTCCCGGCGGCAGGTCGGTGTGCCAGCTGTAGTTGTCCCAGCCGCGCGCGCCGACCGCCTTCTCTGGTCCCGTGCCGCGCAGCTTGTCGTCGAGCAGGGCCATGGCGTTGGCGAGCCGGTACTGGGCGAAGATCCGGGTCATGCCCAGCGGCGGCATGCCGCCCCTGAACTTCAAGACTTGCGTGCCGGCGCCGTTCACGGCGTCGACCATCACGGGATCATAGCCCTGGGCCAGGAGGCGATTGCGCCCCTGCGGGCCGGAATAGGTCTTGGCGATGTTGACGATGGCCTTGGCGGAAAGCTCGAAAGCCTCGTTCCAGGAAACCGCGACCCAGGAGTCGGTGCCGCGCCGCAGGTACCTGGGATCCACCGCGCCGGTCTCGGGGTCACGGGGGAAGCCCGCGTCCACCCACTCGATGAAGCCTCGGCGGGCCAGCGGCCGCTTGCACCGCCGGTCGCCGTAGAACCGCCTGACCAGCGCCAGGCCCTTCTGGCAGCAGCGCGGATCCCAGCGCTGGCTCGCCTGGTTGCCGTCGAGGTCCGTCGCCTTGTGGTAGCCGTAGGTCGGCGCGATGCGGGTCACCACGCCGTTCTTGACGAAGGCCCGCAAAAGACAGTTGTGCGTGTCGTTCGGGGCGCACAGGAAGATGAAGGAGCTGTCGGAGTGGTAAAGGTCGCGGTAGACCCTCTCCCAACCGCGATTGGGATACTCAGAGAGCGGGTTTTCCACGGAGAGTGCGGTCAAGAGCTTCGAGGCCGCCGCCGCGTGCTTGGCGACCGCTGCCATGGCCGCCCCGCCGGCCGCCATCTGGAACAGGAACCGACGGCGGGAAATCCTCAGAAGATCGTGGCCCATATTCGGCATGGAAACCTCCGCGGGACTCTTTTCGCCGCGCAGCGCCTCCAGCGATCCCTTGTTCATCTTGGACGCGCGGGTTTTGGCTGCGAACCAATCTAAAAGCACGCCGCAGAGGCAGCATCATTGATTTAAATCAATTAATTTTAATTTGCATTTTTGAATCGGATTGGGACAGCGAGCGCTCGCGGTCCCGCCCGGGTCTTCCGCTCCCAGTTAGCCGACGTGCTCCGCGAAGAAGGCGAGGGTGCGGGTCCGGGCGAGCCGGGCGGCCTCGGGATGGTAGTCGGGGCGCGCCGCGCAGTTGAAGCCGTGCCCCGCCGGGTAGAGATGGACGGGCACCTCGGGGTGGGCGGCGCGGATCCTGTCCACGTCCGCCAGGGGGATCAATGCGTCGGTCTCGCCGAAATGGAGCATGACCGGGACTTTGGGCTTCTCCTCGACGAACTGGATGATCTGGCCGCCGTAGTAGCAGACGGCGCCGGCCACCTCGAGCCGGGCGGCGGCGAGCCAGGCCACCGAGCCGCCCCAGCAATAGCCGACGACGCCGACCCGGCCGGCGGGCTTCAAGACGGCGGCGGCCGCCGCGACGTCAGCCACGGGTCCGTCCCAGCCCAGCGCGACTCTGAGCTCCCGGCCGCGGGCCAGGCCCGCCTCGGTGTAGTCCAGCGCCACTCCTCGTCCGATACGGTCGAACAGGGCCGGCGCAACCACCGCGTAGCCCTCGGCGGCAAAGCTGGCGGCCACGCTCTGGACATGGGGGTTGACGCCGAACACCTCCTGGACCACGACCAGGCCGCCCTTCGGCGCGCCTTCGGGATCGGCGCGCCAGCCGCTCAAGACGTGCCCGTCCGCGGCGGTAAGTTCGATCATCCCGGCCATGCTATCGGGCCTCCCGATACATCCCTCGGATCAGATGGCCTGAGCCGCCGAGGGTATACAAAGTGGCCAGCCAAAACACCCCAATCCGGCTTGTGAGTGCGGGCGGGGCTCCCTCGGTCCTGCGCGCGCTTTGCTTTTGGCCTCACACGGCAATCCGCTGGATCGAAGCTCCCCGGCGGCCCCTCACACATTGAACCGGAAGTACAGGATGTCGCCGTCCCGGACCACGTCGTCGCGGCCTTCGAGCGGGGTCCTAACCAGCATGACGAGCACGGGCTCCTGGCTCGACAACCTTTTTATGCCAGTGTAAGCTGTTAAAACTCGATCGGTGATCGAGCACGGAAGGGAGGCGCCATGACTGTCTTGCGTGACGCGCGCCAGGGGCGGATCGTAGCCGTCGCAGCACTCCTCTTGCCACTCGCCCTTTTAGCCGCGGGATGCCAGACAACAGCCCCCGATGGCGCGGTTTCTTATACTCTGTTCTACGACCAGGGAGATCATCTGAGGGCTCTCTCCAAGGAAGAGAAATACGAAGAGGCTGCGGAGGTTTACGCAGAGCACAAGTCCTTCTTCGAGTCGAGCGAAGACAAATACGCGCCTGATCTCCAGCAGCTCTCCGAACACCTCAATCAGCCCCGCAAATCCGCCTTGGAGGCGGCCTACGACTCGATTGCGGCCATGACTTGGCCGGTGCCTGAAGCTGAGTGGGAGCACATCCGGAAGGCCCGCGCGGAGGCCGAGGCGGAACTCAAGGCCTACGACCAGTATGACATCTTAACGGAGGCCGCGTACCGGTTGCCCATAGCCAGCCGCCTGACCTCAAGGCTTGCTGAGATCACGCATGAGTTCGAGGGGTCGGCGCCGGTCGTATTTGCCGCCTACGACCATTTCGGAGAGCGGTCGTTCTTCGATCTCTATCCGCTCGAGCTCGACGCGCCCGCGTTCATGACCGGTGAGTTCGCCGGCATCCGGGATGGGTTGGCTTCGGCGAGCACGGAAAATCTGGCGCAGTTCTTAAGGCTGTACCCGAAGGATGACGTCCTTGAAGAGGAGACTTACAAACAGGTCAGCAACCTGTATATCCCGGCATACCTGCGCGAGACGGCGAAGCCGGGCGACGCCGACCTCCGCACTATTCTTGGCGCCATTAAGAGCGCCGAGGATCGCGGCTTCACCCCGAGCGAAGTCCCTGGCACGAAAGTCGGGTTCATCGAGGTCACCAGCAAGACGCTGCTTAAACATGGGCAGATTGAATTCCCGGCGGAAATCGAGATCGACATGCCTTTTGACGCGGTCAAGGCGGACCTCGACGAGGCCCTCTCGGTTCCGTTGGCGGAGTCGGTTGACTATTTGATCGTTTTCGACGTTGTCCTCGCCAAGACGAGCCGCCGGGTCACAGCGGTTGACAAGATCTCCTCAACGTTCCTTGCCGGCTATCATCAGGAGCCCAATCCGGCCTACGAGGTGGCTCGATTGAAGGTGGCGGAGGCCCAGAGCGACCTAACGAGTATGCAGTTGCAGAATGCGGGGAGTTCCAGCGGTCCTTATTATTCTGGGGGGGCAGCGCTTCTGGGAGCTCTCGGCGAGCTATTGGGCGGCTTTGCCGTGATCGCAGCGCGAAGCGAGCTTCGGGAGGCTTTCGAGGAGCTTAACAACACGCCGCGGACTGTGAAGGTTCCTGATTACGCGGACTACAAGTTCGACAAGGCGCGGGTGAAGGCGTCGAAGGTCATGACGGTCAATTACTATGTGATTGACCGTCGCGGGAACGCCTACTTCAAATCCACCTTCGATGTGATCGAGAAGCGCGATTTCTCCGTCGTTTACAAACTCCACGACAAGGACCGGAACCGGCTCAAGCATCTTGCCGACGCCCATACCGAAAAGGACGTTGCGGACTGGGAAGAGGCGCCCGTCAGCGTCAAGCTTTCGCAACTCGTCGACCATTACCTGGCCAACGAAACCATATCCAAGGAACTGCCGGACTTGGCTGCACTGCGCGAGGAGATGCTGCGCGACAAGAACATAGCCCTCGCCAAGGCTCAGACCGAGACGTTCGACGCCAGGCCGCTCAACGATCCCCGGTTCGATAGCGTGGTGGTGATCTACAATCCCGAGGGTAGCCTTGGCAGCGGTTTCTTCATCAGGTCCGACGTGGTTCTAACCAACTGGCATGTGATTGAGGGCGTTCAATATGTCGAGATGAAGATGTATGATGGCCAGGAGACCTTCGGTAAAGTGATCGCTTCCGATGCTCGGCTGGACCTAGCCCTGATCAAGGTTCAGACCCGCGGCAAGCCAGTAAAATTCTACATGGAGAACACCATCGATCTGGGCCACGCGTTGGAGATCATAGGCCACCCGCTGGGATTGGAGTATAGCATCACGCGCGGCGTGGTCAGCGCGGTGCGGTACTACACCAGCGTCAACCTGCCAGGCGCCAAAGAGTTTCTTATGATCCAGACCGATGCGGCCACCAGCCCCGGCAATTCCGGCGGACCATGGTTTCTTGGCGATGAGGTCGTCGCCATCACATCTTGGGGCAGGGTTGACGAGGGTTCCGAGAATTTGAATTTTGGCGTCCATTACTCCGAGGTCTTGAAATTCCTGAAAGAAGCCTTGCCAACGAGCTGAACGATATGACTTTGCAAAATCTCGTTATCTCCCCGATGCTCAGGCGAAGAACGGCGTCTCTTGCAGCGGTCGCTTTTGTGATCGCCGTGCTTTCAGCCTGCGCGCCGATGACACGCCTGGGCATGGTGAAGCAGCCGGGTACGGGTCTGCAATTCGGCTCGATCATCGAGAACAACATTTTTGTTGACCCCGCGCAGTTCGCGAACCGCAAGATCAAGGTGACCACCCGCAACACCTCGGGCGACCCGGCGTTCTATCTCACCGAATTCACGAATTTGCTCAAGTCCTCCTATGCCAACAAGGGCTACGAGCCGGTTGACAGTGACGAGTTTGGCATCCGCCTCGACGTCAACGTCATATACAGCGGACAGGTTCAGCAAAACCTTATGAATGAATTCGCTTTCCTGGGTGCTGCTGCTGGCGGGATCACTGGCGCGGGGGTGAGCGACGCGACGGGAACAGCCGCCGGCATCATCGCCGGCCTGACCCTGGGGGCAATCCTCGGCAGCTATGTGACCGAGGATACCTACATCGTCGTTGCCGAGGTCGCCATAGGCCTCACCGATACCAAGGCAACGACGAAGAAATCGATCATCTTCAGCCGGAGCCCGGGCGTGGAGGAGGAAGAGGAGGAGCCGGACTTCAAGCCGTTTCGCAGACAGACCCGGACCCAAATTGCGGTGTTTGCCGGTGGCCGCAATACGCCGCAATCGCGAATCGCCGGCGAGGTTCGCGAGCGCCTGATTCGTATCGTCAGCGACATTATTTAGCCCGTTTCCCTTGACGCGCGGCCCGGCCGATAGGCCGGTGCGTGCCCTTGTGTCCCATCCAGGGACAGGCCACCAGCGCCTTTGCGCCGATCGGTCGCTCCTCCAGCGGCGAAGCAATGCCGCCTGTTCCTCCCTCCTCCCTCACACATTGAACCGGAAATACAGGATGTCGCCGTCCCGGACCACGTCGTCGCGGCCCTTGAGCCGCATCTTGCCGGCGTCCTTGACCGCCGGCGCGCCGCCGGCGGCGGCCAGGTCGTCGAAAACGATGGTCTCGGCCGCGATGAAGCCCCGTTCAAAGTCGCTGTGAACCACCCCGGCGGCCTCAGGCGCGCATGCGCCGCTCCGCACGGTCCAGGCGTGCGCCTCCTTTTCGTTGGCGGTGAAGAAGGTGATGAGATCCAAGAGCGCGTAGCCGGCCCGGATGAAACGGTCGAGTCCGGGCTCCTCCAGGCCGAGGCTGGCAAGGAACTCCCCCCTCTCCGCCTGGTCCGCGAGTGCGGCGATATCGGCCTCGATGGCGGCGGAGATGACGACGTGGGACGCGCCCCTGGCCTGGGCCAGCGCCTGGACCCGTTCGGAGAGCGCGTCGCCGGCGGCGGCCGCGGACTCGTCGACGTTCGAGACATAGAGCACCGGCTTGGCGGTCAAGAGCTGAAACCGCTTGCAAATGGCCGCCTGCTCTGGATCCAGCGCCACGCTCATGGCCGGTTTGCCGTCCTCGAGCGCGGCCAGCGCCGGTCCCATGGCGGAGAGCTCAAGCTGCGCCTCCCGATCGCCGCCGCGCGCCCGCTTGGCGGCGGTCTCGGCCCGCCGCGTCAGGCTCTCGAGATCGGCCAGCATCAGCTCGGTCTCGACCATCCCGGCGTCGCGCACGGGGTCGATTCCGCCTTCGACATGGCTTACATCATCGCGCTCGAAGCAGCGAAGCACATGGGCGATGGCATCGACCTCGCGAATGTGGGCGAGGAACCGGTTGCCCAGCCCCTCGCCCTTGCTGGCCCCCTTGACCAGCCCGGCGATGTCGACGAAGTCCAGGTGGGCGGGAGTCGCCCGCGCCGCGCCGGTCAGCCGGGCTACGATCTCCAGCCGCGGGTCGGGCACGGCGATGCGCCCGACGTTGGGCTCGACGGTGGTGAAGGGGTAGGCCGCGACCTCGGCCGCGGCGGTCGCGCTGAGCGCGTTGAACAGCGTCGACTTGCCCGCGTTGGGCAGACCGACGATGCCGCACCTAAAGCCCATTGTCAGGTGCCGGCTTGCCGGGCCCGACCGGTCCTCACCTGCCCTCCTCCTCGGCCGCCGCCCGCGGGGCCGGCGGGTTCATCGCCAGCGCCACCTTGCTCATGAAGGCCGCGTCGTCGCCGCGCACAAGCAGCGGAAACGATTCCGCGACGGCGCTCAGGAGCTTCCCGAGCCATTCCTTGTCGGCCTTGGCGAAATCATGGAGCACGTATCCGGCCGCCTGCTCCCGATCTCCGGGATGGCCGATGCCGAGGCGCAGCCGCCGATAGTCCCGGCCCAGATGGGCGTCGATGCTTTTGAGCCCATTATGGCCGCCGTGCCCGCCGCCGCGTTTCACCCGGACCTTGCCGGGCGCGAGGTCCAGGTCGTCGTGGACCACGATGATTCCGGACGGCGGGATCTTGCGAAAACGGGCGGCGGCGGCGACCGCCAGGCCGGAATCGTTGACATAGGTCGTGGGTTTGAGCGCCAGCACTTTCCGGCCCGCCACCGCGCCTTCCGCGATGAGGCCGTGAAACCGCCGGCGGTAAGGCGCCAGAGAATAGCGGCGGGCAATGGCGTCCACCGCCGTGAACCCGATGTTATGGCGGTTCCTCGCGTAGCCGGGGCCCGGATTGCCCAGGCCGACCAGGAGCAGCATGACGTGCCAAGCCTAAGAGCCTGTTTGAGAGGTCGGACATGGCCGCGACGCGAGGCTTTTTGGTCGCAAACTAGGAATGAGGCGTGCCGCGATGCTGGGCGCACCGCAAGCGCCGAAAGACGACGGGCTGCGGCCAAGAAGCCCGCGTCCCTCTGGGATGCGGCGAAATTGATCGCCTGCGTCATTGCCACGGCTCGACGATGCACCCGGCATCGCCTGCGCCGCGGCGCCTAGCATCCATCCCAATTTCGCCAGCATCGCGACCGCGTCGGACCTCTCAAACAGGCTCTAGGACTTGGTGGTCTCTTCCGGGGCCTCTTCCGCCTCGGCCGGAGCTTCGGCTTCCTCTCCCTCGACCTCGCCCTCCACCGCTTCGGCTTCCTCTTCCTCGAGCTCGGCGGCGGCCAGGGCCGCCTGCTCCTCCGCGGCTTCCTCCCTGACGACGGTCGGCGCCGCCACGGAGGCGATCGTGAAGTCCCGGTCGGCGATCGCCGGCTGCACGCCCTCGGGCAGGTCGACCATGTTGATGTGCGCGCTGTCGCCGATCTCAAGGCCGGTGAGGTCGATCACGAGAACGCTCGGAATTTTTCCCGCGGCGCATATCACCTCGATTTCATGGCGAACGATGTTGAGCACGCCGCCGCGTTTCAGGCCGGGTGAGAGCTCTTCGTTCTCGAATCTGACCGGGACCGCGACATGGATCTGGGTCTCCGCGCTGACCCGCAGGAAATCCACGTGGATCGGCGTGTCGGTCACCGGGTCCAGCTGCATCTCGCGCGCCAGCACCCGATGGGTCTCGCCCTTGACCTTGAGGTCGAACATCCTGGTGAAAAAGGCCGGCTTGCAAAGCTCCCGATGCAACGCTCTCGGATCCACCGATATCAGCACCGGATCTTGTTTATTGCCGTAGATGACGGCGGGAACGCGCCCGGCGCGGCGCGTGGTGCGGGCCCCTCCCTTCCCGCTCAGCTCGCGCGGCTCGGCGACGATCGTATTCGTATTTGTCTCGGCCATACTCTCACGCTCCTTACCTTGATACCGGGACCTTGATACCGGGCCGCTCAGGGGGCCGCGGATGGCCGCCGGCCTCCGGGAAGCGCCGGCTTGGCGGCGCGCGCGACGCTTGCCGCGCGACCGGCCCGGGGCTCAACCGAACAGGCTGGAAACCGAGCTTTCCTCACTGATCCGTCGGATCGCCTCGCCCAGGAGCGGCGCGATCGTCAATTGGCGAATGTTTTCCGACGCTCCCACCGCCTCGGTCGCCAAGATGCTGTCGGTGGTGACCAGCGTATCGAGGGGCGAGGAGGCCACACGCGCCACCGCCTCGCCCGACAGCACCCCATGGGTGACATAGGCGGAAACCTCGGCCGCGCCCCGTTCCATCAGGGCCTCGGCGGCGTTGCACAGGGTGCCGGTCGAATCGACGATGTCATCGACCACGATACACCGGCGCTTGGCAACCTCGCCGATGATGTTCACAACCTCGGATTCACCAGCCCGTTCGCGGCGCTTATCGATGATTGCGAGGTCGGCGTCAAGCCGATTCGCGATAGCACGGGCGCGGACCACGCCGCCCACATCGGGCGAGATGATCATCAGGTCCTTGCCGTCGAAGTTATCCTTGATGTCCTTCACAAACACCGGCTGGGCGTAAAGGTTGTCGAGGGGAATGTCGAAGAAGCCCTGGATCTGGCCCGCGTGCAGATCCAAGGTGAGCACCCGGTCGGCGCCGGCGGTGGTGATCAGGTTGGCGACCAGCTTCGCCGAAATCGGCGTCCTGGGACCGGTTTTACGATCCTGGCGACCATAGCCGTAATAAGGAATGACGGCGGTAATCCGCCGGGCCGAAGCGCGCCGCGCCGCATCGAGCGTGACCAACAGCTCCATCAAGTGATCGTTCGCCGGGTAGGAGGTGGATTGAATGATGAAGATATCCTCGCCGCGCATGTTCTCGAGAATCTCGACGAATATCTCCATGTCGGAGAAGTGCCGGATGTTGGCCTCGGTGAGGGGCACGCTCAGGTAAGCCGAGATCGCCTCAGCCAGGGGTCGATTACTGTTGCCGGCGAGCAACTTCATGACTTGCTTCCCCTTCCTCGCGGGCGCCACGACCCGCCCACGGCCGACACTCCTCAGGCGCCGACAAGGCTCCCCCCGCCTGGGACGCGGCGGACTGTATCAAGGTGGCAGGAGACTGTAAACGGCCAAGCCGGTTCCCCCGCCGGCCGCATCCAGTGCCCCGGTCAAGAAGGCCCGCCCGCCGCCGAATCGACGCGGCCGAGGGGCGTGACAATCCCTTCGGCGGCGCCTTCGGCGACGGCGAAGGCAGCCGTGGCGCCGGCCGGCGCCTCGCGGCTGAAATGCATCGCCATGGTCAGCGCTCCAGCACAATCGCCGATAGGTTTCGGCCGGTATAGGCCTCGCCGCGCAGGGTGGCGCGGCGGTAGCTGAAAAACCGCTGCTCCTCCCGGCAGGTATCCGCACCAAGGCGGCCTACCTCCTTCAAGCCCAACGCCGCAAGGCGGCGGGTGACATAACCCGCAAAGTCGAACAGGAAATGGCCGGCGCGCCGGGAGGACCGGAAGAATCCCCGGTTGGCGGGATCTTGCTTGAGAAACGGCTCCGGATAAGACGGGCCGACCTCGTATGACCCCTGGGCGATGCACGGGCCGATCGCGGCCGTGACGTTGTCGATCCGCGCGCCCAAATCGGCCATGGCCCGCACCGTCGCCTCCAGGACACCGTCCTTGGCGCCGCGCCATCCGACGTGGGCCGCGCCAATGACTCCGGCCGCGCCGTCGGCGAACAACACCGGCGCGCAATCGGCGGTGAGAACGCCAAGCACCACGCCCGGCACCCCACTCACCAGCCCGTCGGCCACCGGCCGGTTGCGATGGGACCAGGGCCGCTCGACGGCGGCGACGCGGGCGCCGTGGACCTGACAAACGGTGGCCAGCGCATCCGCCGTGCGGTCGAAGGCCGCCATGGCCCGATCACGGTTGACGGCAACCATCTCCGGATCGTCGCCCGCGCTGAAGCCGCAATTGAGCGAGACGTAAAGGCCTTCGCTGACGCCGCCGGTCCGGGTAAAGAAGCCGTGACGGATGCCCTTCAGCTCGCCGAGGGCGTCGACGGTAAGCGCGACGGCGGAAGCGGTCATGGTTCGGCCGCCATCGTGCCCGTTTCGCCCCCCCTAGCAAGCGGGGAGCCTTCGATCCTTGCCTGGCAGCCGGGGCGCCCGCCCGGTGGGAACGTCTCCTCGGCCGCGATATCCAGCGGCGTTACGGTTTCGGCGCGGCGCATTGCGCGAGGGCGCTGGTGCGGGCCCATGGGGCACCTGGTCACGGGTCGGCCTCGAAGCCGGCCGGCGCCGGCCGGCGCGGATCGGCAAGCGCGAGCACCTTGAACAGGGCGCCCATTTCCGCCGGGTCCGTCAGACGCCGGCAAGCGGCGCGGAGATCGGCGGCCTGAGCCGGCGTGGCGCTGGCAATCAGTGCCTCCGCCCGGACCCCGACGCCAAGGGCCTCGAGGAACTCGCCTTGGGGTATCGGACCGTAGACCCGCGCTCCGGCCTCGGCGGCGGCGCGTTCGTCGGTGGACTGGTGATTGCAAGCTTAGGACTGGCGATGGTGGGTTATGTGGGGGCAGGTATCGCGCTCATTGCCATGGTTTGTTTAATGGTGTATTTGGCGCGCACCCAAAAGTAATCAAACACAGAGCTTACTTGTCATTGGGCTTGCGCTTAGACTTAAGATTGGGCTTGCTTGCAGGTGATTTTTTCCACTGACAAGTTAACTGACATTCAATGTTTCTACCAATGCCTGTTTGAGTTTTTCTAGTCGCTCATCCGATAGCGGTTTGTCCTCATGGTCAGTGA
>JACZXZ010000101.1 GCA_022571365.1 Pseudomonadota bacterium
CGCCCGTCACATCCGGCCTCAGGGATCGGCATGGCCGACCAGCCGGCCCGCGCGGTCAAAGATCGCCACATCGACGGCGATCCCACCGGCCAACGTCGCCAGCGCCACCTCCCGCGCGCGCCGCGCCACCTGGTCAGCGATCGGCAGGCCGTGGTCCCCGGCCAGCGCCAGGACCTCCGAGGCGCTGTGGGCGCGGCGGGCGGCGTCGGTCAGTTCGGCCGGGGCACCGAACGCGGCGGCAAGCTCCGCCAGCTCAGCCACGTCCACCCGGGACCGCGCCGAGTGGAGGTCGAGATGACCGGCCGCCAGTTTCGACAGCTTGCCGAAGCCGCCGGCGATGGTAACTCTGGGCAGGGGGTGAGCGCGAAGGTACTTCAGCATGCCGCCGGCGAAGTCGCCCATGTCGATGAGGGCGATATCGGCCAAGCCGTACATCTTTTTCACCGCCTGCTCGGAGGTCCGGCCGGTGGCGCCGGCGACGTGGGTAAGCCCGGCGGCGCGGGCGACGTCGATGCCGCGGTGGATGGAAGCGATCCACGAGGAACAGGAGTATGGAATGACGATGCCGGTGGTGCCCAGGATGGAAAGCCCGCCGACGATGCCGAGGCGAGCGTTGGTGGTTTTCTTGGCCAGCTCTTCGCCGCCGGGAATGGCGACCGTGATCTCGACATCGCCGCCCGCGCCGAACGCCTCGGCGACCTCGGCAATCGCACCACGCATCATGCTGCGCGGCACCGGGTTGATCGCCGGCTCGCCGACGGGGATGGCGAGGCCCGCCCGGGTCACCGTGCCAACGCCCTCGCCGGCGCGGAAGCTCACGCCGGCGCCCGGCGGGCCGAAGGTCACGGCAACCCGCACCAGCGCGCGGTGGGTGACATCGGGATCGTCGCCCGCGTCCTTGACGATCCCGGCGGTGGCGCGGCCTTCGGCGAGCTCGGCCACGGCCAACGGGAAGCTCGGCCGCTCGCCGCGCGGCAGGGTGATGGTGACGGGATCGGGAAAGCGCCCGGTGAGCAACGCCTCATACGCGGCGTGGGTCGCGGCGGTGGCGCACGCCCCGGTGCTCCAGCCCCTCTTGAGCGTTCCCGTCGGCCTCCGTGTCATGGGTCGAGTTTAGCCGCGGCCGGCGGGTCTTGGCTAGGGAGTGACAGGTAGGGCTGGGCTGCGGCTTGCTCCCAGTGTATAGGGATGACGCCATGGACGAGGTGCCGCTGGATTTGCCGGCCTTCGAGCCGGGTTGGGTGTGGCTGGTGGGCGCCGGTCCGGGCGATCCCGGTCTGCTCTCGCTTTACGCCCTGCACGCGCTTAGGCACGCCGACGTCGTCGTCTACGACGCGCTGGTCGACCCCCGCATCCTGAAGCTGGCCCGGGCCGGGGCGGAGCTGGTTTACGCGGGCAAGCGCGGCGGCAAGCCGTCGCCGACTCAGCCCAACATCTCGAACCGGCTCATCGAGTTCGCCCGGCGGAAGCTCCGGGTGCTGCGGCTCAAGGGAGGCGACCCCTTTGTCTTCGGCCGCGGCGGCGAGGAGGCGTTGGCCCTGGTCGGCGCCGGCATCCCGTTCCGCCTGGTGCCCGGCATCACCTCGGGAATCGGCGGCCTCGCCTATGCCGGGATCCCGGTCACCCACCGCGAGATCAACCCGGTTGTTACCTTCGTGACCGGCCACGTGGCCGGCGGCAATGTGCCCGGCGAGCTGGACTGGGAGGCGCTGGCCCGAGGCTCGCCGGTCCTGGTGTTCTACATGGCGCTCAAGCATTTGAATGAAATCACCGCAAAGCTTATCGCCGCCGGCCGCGATCCGGCCGAGCCGACGGCGCTGATCAGCAAGGCCTCGACGCCGATGCAGCGGGTGCTGGTGACGACGCTTTCAGCCGTGGCGGCGGAGGCCGCCCGTCAGGGAATCGAGCCGCCAACCCTGCTCGTCGTCGGACAGGTCGTGCGCCTGCGCGCCGGCCTCGACTGGCTCGGCGCGCTGAATGGTCAAGTCCTCGAGCCCGATCCCCTCGGCACCCGCCACCGTGGCGAGACGGACTGAACCGCAATCCGCCTGGTAGTGCGGGCTGAACCGCAATCCGCCTGATAGTCATGGCCGGTGATGCTACTATAATAGCCAACCATCCCATCGCCGGAACGGAGGCATCCGCAATATGGGAGGCATCCGCAATATGACGGGCGCGAATATGACGGGCGCGAATATGACGGGCGCGAATATGACGGACGCGAATATGACGGGCGCGAATATGACGGACGCGCCGCGCAATTTGGTTCTGGCGGCGCTGGCCTTGGCAGGCCTTATTCTGGCCGCGTGTTCGACCGGCTCGCTGTGGACCAAGGACGGGCTAACCCGAGAGGAGCTGACGTCCGACTCGAAGGCGTGTCTCAAAGAAACCGACGACTATGGCTTTCTCGACTTCGAGAGCGCCTCCTACCCGGGCGCCGGTCCCGGCACCGAATCGTCCTACTCCAGCCGGGGCAGTCTCCTGCAGGCCGATCTGTACCGACTGTGCATGCGGCAGCGCGGCTATAGCTATAAGAGTGCGAGCCCGCCCGAAGCAACCCCTGAGGAGTAATCATGGCCGGCCGCCCTTCGTCACGGGCGGCGGCCATTGTCGCGCCCGCGGGTCGCGCCACCGCCATCGATCCTCCCGGCGGGGCGCTGCCGCTCGAGCCGGAGAGCCGCGCGTCGGCCACCGTCGGTGATATCTCGGGACCGACGCTGATCGGTGGGCCGCTGACCCTGATCGAGGACCACGCCGGCCACGCACGCGAAGATGACCTCGGGGGCCACGCCTCGATCACCCGCTTCACGGATCCCGACGGACGCCATTCCTCCCGCCCCGCCGGCGCGACGAAGGCCGAGGAGATAGCGACCGGGATCGGTAAGTTCCCGTGACCGGTCCTCCGGAGCATTCCCCGCCGTCCGCCACCGCCCGGGCGGCCCGGCGCGCGGAAGAAACGCGTGTCCTGAGTGTCGGGCTGATCGTCTCCGCGCCGGCCTCGGCGAGCGGCAAGACCGTGTTTACCCTGGCGCTCCTGCGCCATTTGGCCCGTAGCGGCGTGGCCGTCGCCTCGTGCAAGGTCGGACCCGACTTCATCGATCCCGCCTACCACGCCGCGGCCAGCGGTCGGCCGTGCCTCAACCTCGACCCCTGGGCCATGCGCGCGGAGACCCTCGCATACCTGGCGACGACGCTCGCGCGCGAGGCCGGGCTGGTGATCGGCGAGGGGGTGATGGGCCTGTTCGACGGCTCAGGCGCCGAAGGGAAGGGCTCGACCGCCGATCTGGCGGCGCTCACCGGCTGGCCGGTGATGCTGGTAATCGACGTAAGCGGCCAGGCGGCCTCGGCCGCGGCCGTGGTGCGCGGCTTCGCCGGCCACCGCGCCGATGTGGCCGTCGCCGGCGTGGTCTTCAACCGCGTCGGCGGGCCCGGCCACGAGAAGGTCCTGCGCGCCGCCGCGGCGGCCGCCGTGCCGGAGGTCCCGGTGCTCGGTTGCCTGCCGCGCGATTCCGCCCTCGCCCTGCCGGAACGGCATCTGGGGCTCGTCCAGGCAAGCGAGAAGGAGGATCTCGAGGGCTTCCTCGACGCCGCGGCCGACTTGGTCGCGGCCCATGTCGACATCACCGCCCTCACGGCCCTCGCCCGGCCCTGCCGGATCGTGACCCCGCGGCCGCAAACGGCGGTCCCGGTGCCGCCCTTCGGCCAGCGTATCGCGGTCGCGCGGGACGACGCCTTCGCCTTCTCTTACCCGGCGGTGCTCGACGGCTGGCGCGCC
>JACZXZ010000102.1 GCA_022571365.1 Pseudomonadota bacterium
TGGATGTCGACGGGATCCGGGCCGCCGCCAAGCCGCCCCGGCGGGAGCCGGGGCCCGGCCCGCGCTTCGTCGCGGCCGGCCGGCTTACCGTCCAGAAGGGTTTCGACCGGCTCAGTGAGATGTTCGCGCGGCTCGACGCCGCCGCCCGTCTCACCATTCTGGGCGAGGGTCCCGAGGAAGCGGCGCTCAGGGCCCTGGCGGACAGGCTGGGGGTCGGGAGGCGGGTGACCTTCGCGGGCTTCGATCCGGTTCCCTGGGCGGCCTATGCCGGGGCGGACGCGTTCCTCCTGTCGTCGCGCTGGGAGGGCATGTCCAACGCGGCGCTGGAGGCGCTGGCCTGCGGCACTCCGGTGATCGCCACGCCCGAGGCCGGCGGCATCGCCGAGGTGGCGATCCATGCTCCGAGCGGGTCGGTCACCGTTGCCGAGAGCGGTGCCCCGTTCGCCGCCGCCGTCTCGGCCGTCGCGCCCGCGCCGCCGGAGACGCCGCGGCCGAGCCTGCTGCCGCCGGGCTTCGTCCTTGCCGCCGCGATCGACCGTTTCACCGACCTGCTCGAAGCCTCTTGTCGAAGCCCCGTGGAAGGAGGGCGCTGAGCCCATGTGCGGCCTAGCCGGCGTGGTCGATCTCGGCGGATTGGACCGGGGGCAGGTCGGCCCCCGGCTGGAGCGCGCGGTCGAGCGCCTTCACCCGCGCGGGCCCGACGACCGGGGCAGCTGGTATGACGACCGCTGCGCCCTGGGCCACACCCGGCTCGCCGTCATCGACTTGAGCCGCGCCGCTTCCCAACCCATGTGCCGGGCCGGCCTGGTGATCGTCTACAACGGTGAAATCTACAATTTCGCCCGTCTGCGCGATGAGCTGAAGGCGCTCGGCCATCAGTTCTCCACCGAGTCGGATACCGAGGTCCTGCTCGTCGGCTGGCGCGCGTGGGGCGAGGCGCTGTTGCCGCGGCTGATCGGCATGTTCGCCTTCGCGCTCTGGGATGCGGCGGCGGGCGAGCTGGTTCTGGTCCGCGACCGTTTCGGCAAGAAGCCCTTGCTGTACTGGCACCGCGGCAACCGGCTGTTGTTCGCCTCCGAGCTCATCGCGTTGCAGCGTCTGGCCGGAACCGCGGGCACGCTGGACCTGACCGCGCTCAGGCTGTACTTCATCCTGCGTTACGTGCCCGAGCCCTGGTCCATCATCGAAGGCGTCAAGAAGTTGCCGCCCGGGCACATCGCCCGCTTTTCGGCCGATGGCGTGAGGGTCGGGCGCTGGTACGACCTCGCCGCGTCGCGGCTCGAGCCCTACGGGGACGAGGGCGAGGCCGCCGCCGACCTGCGCCGCCGGCTGGACCAAGCCGTGGCCGACCGGCTGGTCGCCGACGTTCCGGTCGGCGCGTTCCTGTCGAGCGGCATCGATTCGGCCATCGTGGTCAGCGCCATGGTCGCCGCGGGCAAGCACACGCGCACCTTCACCGTGGGTTTTGACGGCGCCGCCGCCTATTACGAAGAACGTCCGGCGGCAAAGCGGATCGCCGATTTTCTCGGCACCGATCACACCGAGATCGCGGTCTCCGCCGAGGCGACCCGGTCGGTCCTCGACAGCGTGTTCCGGGGGCTCGACGAGCCCTTCGCCGACAGCTCGGCGATCCCTTCCTACGTGGTCGCCCGCGAGACCCGCAATCACGTCACCGTGGCGCTTTCGGGCGACGGCGCCGACGAGGTCTTCGGCGGTTACCGGAAGTATCTGGGCGAGCTCCATGCCGAAGGGTACCGGCGGGTTCCCGAATGGCTCCGGCGCGGGGTGATCGAACCGCTCGTGGGGCGCTTGCCGGAAACCAAGGGCCACCCGCTTTGGGAACGCACCCGGCGCCTGAGGCGCTTCGTCGC
Organism: Pseudomonadota bacterium; assembly: GCA_022571365.1. Taxonomy (GTDB): domain Bacteria; phylum Pseudomonadota; class Alphaproteobacteria; genus JACZXZ01. Next base: position 1,872 of record JACZXZ010000102.1, read on the forward strand.
CCATGGGGGCAAGGATGAGGTCGCGCGGCAGGCGGGGTGGGCGCGCAACCTGGAGGAGGGCGAGGTTGAGCTTCTGTTTTGCAATCCCCCGCCGGCGCCGGCGCTCGAAGACCTTATAGCCGAGCGGCGCGCGGCTTCCAATTCGACCGATTCCATCAACGCCATGTTGGCGACGGATATCGCTTTGGGGCTTCCCGGCGACATGCTGGTCAAGATTGACCGCATGAGCATGGCCTCGGGCCTCGAGGTGCGCTGCCCCTATCTCGACCACCGGGTGGTCGAATGCGCGGCGGCCATGCCGGGGTCCTTCAAACTGGCGCGCGGCGTCGGCAAGCGGATCCTGCGCCGGGCTTTCGCCGAACGGCTGCCGGCGGAGCTGTTCCGGCGCCCGAAAAAGGGCTTCGAGGTTCCCATCGCCCAGTGGCTCGTGGGCGAGCTGCGGGATCTTACCCGGCGCGCCATCGATCCCGCCCGGCTCAAGAAGCAGGGCCTGTTCCGGCCCGAGCTGCCCGAGCGCTGGTTTGCCGAGCTCGAAAGCGGCCGGCGCGACACGGCCTGGCGGCTCTGGGCTCTGGTCGCGTTTCACGCCTGGTGCGAGGGGCAGGCCGATGACGGGCTGATGGCATGAAGATCTGCGAGCTCTGCGCCGTCGACTTCACCCTCTATCACTTCCTCCTGGCCTTGATGCAGGGGATGGTGCGCGCCGGCCACGAGGTCGCGGGCGTCTCGGCCGATGGTCCTTTGCTGGACGAGGTGCGCGGCGCCGGATTCAGGGTCGAGGTGGTGCCGTTTTCCCGCTCCTACAACCTCGCGAGCCACCTCCGCGCCTACCGCGCCCTGGTCGAGCTGTTCCGGCGCGAGCGCTTCGACATGGTCCATGTCCACACGCCGGTGGCCGCCCTGATCGGCCGTATCGCGGCGCGCCGCGCCGGGGTTCCGCGCATCGTCTACACCGCCCACGGGTTTTATTTCCACGATCGCATGGCGTGGCCCAGGCGGGCCGCCTTCATCGCGCTCGAATGGCTCGCCGGGCGGGTCACCGATGTCCTGTTCACCCAGGCCCGGGAGGATGCCGAGACGGCGCGGCGCCTCGGACTGTGCCGTGGCGGGGTGGTCGAAGCCATCGGCAACGGCGTCGACCCGGGGCGCTTCCACCCGGCCGACGACGGCGGCGCCGGGCGGCGCGAGACGCGCCGGGCGCTGGACACGCCCGAGGACGCGGTTGTGGTGATGGTGATCGGCCGGCTCGTGTGCTTCTTCGCGAACTCCAGGCTCGAAAGAACGAGTGCGGCGCCACCGTCGCTGGTGGCGCAGATCTGCAGCAAGCGCAGCGGATCCGAGACCATCGGTGACTGGAGCACGTCGTCGACGGTGTAGGTCTTCTTGTAGCGCGCGTTGGGGTTGGCGCTGCCGTGCATGCTGTTCTTGACCTTGACCTTGGCGAAGTCCAGCTCGGTTGCACCGTAGAGCTCCATGCGGCGTCGCGCGTAGAGTCCGAAGTACACGGGATTGGTTGCGCCGAGCAGCCGAAATCGCAGCCAGTCGGGGTCGTCGGATCGCGCGCCGCCGGCGGGTGCGAAGAATCCCTTCGGCGCGGCATCGGCACCGACCACGAGGGCCACCTCGCACAATCCGGCCAGGATGTGCGCGCGCGCCGTGTTGATTGCCTGGGTCCCGCTGGCGCAGGCGCCGTAGGTGCTGGCCACCTGGGCTCCGGACCAGCCCAGGGCCTGGGCGAAGGTCGCTCCGGCCACGTAGCCGGGGTACCCGTTGCGGATCGTCTGGCCTCCGGCGATGAACGGGATGTCCTGCCACTCGAGTCCTGCGTCTCGAAGCGCATCTTGGGCGGCCTTGACCCCGTACTCGACGAAGTTTCGGCCCCACTTCCCCC
>JACZXZ010000055.1 GCA_022571365.1 Pseudomonadota bacterium
GCCTGATGGGGGCCGTGGGGGCGGGGCTGTGGCTGGGTGGGCGGTGGCCGGGACGCGCCCGCCGGGCGCGGCCGGCGGCGCTCGCAATGCTGGCCGGCCTGGCCGTCCTGGCCTTCCTGGCGCCGGCGTGGTTGCCCGATGCCGGGCCCGAGTTCCCCGAACCGGCCCGGGACGCCGTGTGGCAACCCTTCGACCGGCAGGCGATCCCCGACCTGGTCCGTCGCGGCAAGACCGTGTTCGTCGACGTCACCGCGGAGTGGTGCATCACCTGTCAGGCCAATAAGGCCCTGGTCCTCGACCGCCATCCGGTCGCCGGGCGCCTGGCCGGCAGCGGGGTGGTGGCCATGCGCGCCGACTGGACCAAGCCGAACGACGCCATCACCGCCTATTTGGCCAGCTTCGGGCGCTACGGCGTTCCCTTCAACGCCGTCTATGGGCCCGGCACGCCCCACGGCGTGGCGCTTCCCGAGCTGCTGACCGCGGGGGTCGTGCTCGACGCCCTGGCCGCGGCCGGCACCACCGCCACCGCCCGCCGTTGATCCACCCCGCCGGGCGGCATCGGCCCTTTGCTCCGGCTTCCGGCCCGGGGCGCGCTCAGGTTCGGGGGTGGAATTGCCAGCGCGAAAGATTATCATTCTCAAGGCAATGAGGCGGGCGTCCGTCGCCCCCTCGATGTCAGGCGAACTTGTGGAGGAGGCACGGCGATGGCCATCGAAGTGGGTGAGAGGATACCGTCCGCAACATTGAAGCGCATGACCGCCGACGGCCCGGCGGACATCTCGACCGACGAAATCTTTGCCGGCAAGAAGGTGGTCCTGTTCGCCCTGCCGGGCGCGTTCACGCCCACCTGCTCGGCCCAGCACCTGCCGGGCTTCGTGGAGAACGCCAGCGCCATCAAGGCCAAGGGCGTCGACACCGTGGCCTGCTTGGCGGTCAACGATGTCTTCGTCATGGACGCCTTTGGCAAGGGCCAGAATGTCGGCGAGGAGGTCGTGATGCTGGCCGACGGCAGCGGCGTATTCACCAAGGCGGTGGGCTTGGAGCTCGACCTTGTCGCGATGGGCCTGGGCGTGCGCTCGCAGCGTTACGCGATGATCGTCGAGGACGGCGTGGTGAAGAGCTTGGCCGTCGAGGAGAATCCAGCCGGCGTGGAGGTGAGCAGCGCCGAGAACGTCCTCGCCCGGCTGTAGGTCGTTCCGCCCCGGTCCGCCCAACCCTTCAAAACGCCGGGGCTGGCGGCTGCCGGGGTGGCGGCGGACCTCTGGTGCCTATGGGACGGGGATGAAAACCCCTGGCAAAGGGGAGGCGAGGGGGCGGGCCTTGCTATGCGCCTTGAGCCGATGAAAGGAGCCCCGCGCCTGTCGGTTGCCTCGCTGAGGGAACTGATTGGAGCGGGCCGCTCACGAGGAGGCTTTGCCCCCCCTTGCCGCGTGCGGTGCGGTGTCGAGGAACGGCGCCATGGCGTGCCGGGCCAGGGCGTCGGCGCGCTCGTTTTCCGGATGGCCGGCGTGGCCCTTGATCCAGTGCCACTCCACCTGGTGGTGCTTGAGCGCGGCCTCCAGGCGCCGCCACAGATCGGCGTTCTTGACCGGCTTCCTGGACGCGGTTTTCCAGCCCCGGGCCTTCCACTCGTGGATCCAGCGCGTGATGCCGCGCTGAAGATAGGTGCTGTCGGTGTGCAGGCGTGCCTTCACAGGCCGCTTCAAGGCTTCCAGGCTCCGGATCGCGGCCATCAGTTCCATGCGGTTGTTGGTGGTGTCCGGCGTGCCGCCTGAAAGCTCGCGCTCGACTCCCCGGTAGCGGAGGATAGCGCCCCAGCCGCCCGGCCCGGGATTGCCGCTGCAGGCCCCGTCGGTGTAGATGTCGACCGTGCCGGTGCCGGCCACGGTGTTCACTCGAGGCCGTAGGCGTCCGGCCCGCGGACGCTCTGGTGGAAGTGGAGCTTACGCAAGTATTCCAGCGGATCCTTGGGTTTGACCAGGGCGCCGTCGGGATGGTGCAGCCGGTCATAGAGCCGGGTAAGCAAGAAGCGCATGGCGCTGCCGCGGGCGAGCAGGGGCAGCGCCTCGAGCTCTTGGGCCGAGAACGGCCGCTCCTTGCGGTAGGCCGACAACATGTGGCGCGCCTTGGTGATATTGAAGCTGCCGTCAGCCTCGAAGCACCAGGCGTTGATGCAGATCCCCAGGTCATAGGCGAAGAGATCGTTGCAGGCGAAGTAGAAATCGATGATGCCGGACAACCTGCCGTCCAGGAAGAACACGTTGTCGGGAAACAGGTCGGCATGGATGACGCCGGCGGGCAAGTCCCTCGGCCAGTGCGACTCGAGCCCGTCGAGCTCGGCGCCGAGTTCGGCGGCGAGGCCCGGCTGAATCGTGTCGGCGCGTTCGGCGCAGGCCTCGAACAGCGGTCGCCAGCCCGCGACCGACAGGTTGTTGGGCCGCGTCATGGCAAAGGACTGGCCGGCGATATGCATGCGCGCCATGGCTTCCCCCAGCAGGCCGCAATGCCGAGGCGTAATCCGCCGCGGCCACATGCCCTTGAGGAAGCTGACGATGGCCACCGGGCGCCCGCACAGCTTCCTGAGCGCATCGCCGTCGCGGCCGTGGATCGGCGTCGGGCAGGCGGTGCCCTGGGCCGCCAGATGATCCATCAGGCCCAGGAAAAACGGCAGGTCGTCCGGGGCCACGCGCTTTTCATAGAGGGTGAGTATGTAGGTGTCGCGGTCGGTCTGGAGGAGGTAGTTGGAGTTCTCGACCCCTTCGGCGATCCCCTTGTAGGAGATCAGCTCGCCGATGTCGTATTCGGCAAGGAACGCCCTGAGCTCGTCGTCCGAAACTTCGGTGTAGACAGCCATGAGTCCTACTTTGCCCGGAATCTCAAGGCCTCTGCAACCGTAACAAGGCGGCGGACGCGGCGCCGCGGGCAAACGCCCGGGCCCGCGAAGCGGCTCCGTCGCCGTGTGGGTGCCGGAAAACGGCCGGTGTTCAGGCGCTCAGCGCCCGGGGCAGGTTGAAATGCACGTTCTCGCGCGTCACCGTCACCTCTTCGAGGGTGACGTCGTAGCGCGCACGGCAGGCGTCGATCAGCTCCTCGACCAGGATGTCAGGCGCCGAGGCGCCGGCGGTAAGGCCCAGGCGCTCTATGCCGTCGAGGAAGCCCCAGTCCACGTCCGCGGCGCGCTGGACCAGCAAGGCGCGGTCGCAGCCCGACTGGTGCGCCACCTCCACCAGGCGCATGGAATTCGATGAATTCGGTGCGCCGATGACGATCATGGCGTCGGACACGGTCGCGATCGCCTTCACCGCCTGCTGGCGGTTGGAGGTGGCGTAACAGATATCCCCTTTTTTCGGCGCAAGAATCGATGGGAACCGGCGCTTGAGCTCGTCGATGATCTTTGCGACGTCGTTCACCGCCAGGGTCGTCTGGGTGATAAAGGCAAGCCTGTCGGCTCGTTCGACTTCCACCGTTTTCGCCTGCTCCAGGTTTTCCACCAGTATCACCGCGCCTTGCGGCAGCTGGCCCATGGTTCCTTCCACTTCGGGATGCCCGGCGTGGCCGATGAGGATGATCTGCCGGCCGACGGCGAAGTGATGCTCGGCTTCGCTGTGGACCTTGCTGACCAGCGGGCAGGTGGCGTCGAGGACAAACAGGTTGCGTCGCTCCGCCTGGGCCCGCACGGATTTGGCCACGCCATGGGCGGAGAAGACCACCGGCGCGTCTTCGGGCACCTCGTCGAGTTCGTCGACGAATACCGCACCCTTGGCCTTGAGACTTTCGACCACGAAGCGGTTGTGGACGATCTCGTGGCGCACATAGACCGGCGGTCCATAATTGTCGAGCGCCTTCTCGACGATGAGGATGGCGCGTTCCACCCCGGCGCAGAAACTGCGCGGACTGGCGAGGAGGATGGTTAAAGGCGGCTGTGCCATGACGCCCTTTTCGAGCAGTGGGACGGCTGGCCGAAGCAGCCTCGTTTTGACTTCATATGGAACCTCGACGGCCCTTGTGCAATCACCAGTGGTTCACTAAAGTCCGGGCGCCATCGGCCCCGACAGCAAGCTTTACGTCGCCCGCGCCACCGGCGGGAACCACGCCGATGGCAACAAGAGGCCAAGCTCAGGATGTTCACCGATGAAGAGGGCGGGAAAGAGCCATGGCAGTGCCCGTCTCCGCGCGGAAGGCGCCCTACAAGATCCGACTCGAAAGCGGCAAGAAATACGCCTGGTGCGCGTGCGGCCGCAGCGCCAACCAGCCATTCTGTGACGGCACGCACGCGGGTGCCGGCATTTTCCCAAAGGCGTTTGCCGCGCAAGAGGCCAGGGAGGTCTGGCTGTGCGGATGCAAGCACACCGGCGGCAAGCCGTTTTGCGACGGGACCCACGGCACCCTTTGATATGATCTTTTGATCTCCTCGGTTGAAATGTTGAGCGGGGTTGAAATGTTGGGCGGGATGGCGCCGGTTGAGCGGCCGCCGGGCCGGAAGGCGGCTGTTCCTCGCAGGGTTCGACGCGCGGCGGCGTTGGCCTTTGCCCTGGTGGCGGCCGGCTGCACGGGTACCCCGATGGTCTGTCCGACGGCCACCGTCGCGGATCAGACGGCAAAAGTGGCCAAATTTGGCCCGGGGCCCAGCCGCGATGCCAGCAATCTGTGGTTCACGGCGGAAATCACCCAGATGGATGTCGTCTGCGAGTACGTCCAGGGCGCAGAGCCCCTGTCGGCGACGGCGAGGAAGTACGCAAGAATGGAGGTCAACCTGCGCCTGGAGATCGTCGCCTCGCGCAGTCCCTCGGCCCAAAGCCGGGTTGGCGAGTTCGAGTACTTCGTGGCGGTGGCCGATCCGGCGGGAAACATCCTGGCCAAGGAGACGTTCCCGCTTCGCGTCGAATTCCGCGGCGACGCGACGCGCATCCGCGCGGTCGAGGAAATCTGGCAACGGTATACTCTGGCGGGCCGGCCCCCGCGCTATTTCAATATCTGGATGGGCTTCCATCTGACGCGGGAGGAGATCGAGTACAACCGGCGCATAGCCGGTGGATGAGGGCGGGCTTAGAATCGCCTTTGTGTTCGCTCGCGATTTGCATGGGTTGCGCGCACCTCCGGCGGAAGCGTGAATGAAGCCCTGAACCCTTGCCCTCCTCGGTCTGGCCGCTTCCGTGCTGGCGGGACCCGCTCCCGCGCTTCCCGGCTCGCTGGTCGTATTGGCTGACCCGTCGCTGCCACTCGGGGAGGCATGGGATCACCGGAGCTTCGGCGCCGCCACCGAATACAGCCCGTCGTGATCGACGGTGCCGCCGCGGGTAACCTGGCTGCCGGACGCTGTCCGGGGCGGGTGCTCACCTCACGGTGATTTCGCCGGTCATTCCGAACAGGCTGTGTCCCGGCACCGTGCATTCAAGCCGGTAGGCCCCTGGTTTCACCGCTATGAACGACAGCTCTTTGAGTTCGTGGGGTGGAACCGCGATGGTCTTGACGAACGGGACCAGCTCCTCGATCCCGCCGCCCGAAAGTTTCTCCACGGCGATCGCTTTGAAAAATCCTTCGGCAACGAAACTGTGGGTGACCGCGCCCACATTCTCGATCAGCAGGCGATACGGGGTCCCGGCGCGAAAGCTGAGGGCGGACGGCTGAAAGGCGAACTCGTCAAGGCGTATCCTCACGGTTTCGGCACGCGACCAGTCCACGGCCGCGACGCGCGCCGCCGCGTCCTCGACATAGCCGGGCAGCGGCTGCCCGGAGACCACGTCACGCACGGCGCACCCGGCCAGGAAAGCGGCAACCAGGAGCGCCAGACTCAGACGTAGATGCGCTGCTCTGGGTTTCATCGGCCCAGGCAAAATTTTCTCCTCGGGCCTTTGCCATCGTGGTGGGCGATGGGACACTCACCCCTCCTTCTCACTCCAAGGGTGCCCACGGGCCTCTCCTCCAGCCGTCGCGCCTGAGCGGGGCGATCGGGGAAGGCGCCGCGCGACGCCCGCATCCGTCAGGAGTAGCAGCCCTTATTCTGCGATGTCGAGCCCTTGGCTCACTTCAAAAGCGCAAGGGCTGCCTTCAACGCCGCCATCGACTGGCTGTGTTGGCCGGCCTTGTGTAGCGCCGCGCCCTCATCCCGCAACCGCGTCACCTCCTCGATCTGCGCCGCGGTGAGAGTGGAAGCGGTGGGCAGGGCGTTGTCGATCTCGGCGATCAGCCCGGGACAACCATAGGCGTAAGCGGGCCCGGCGAGGGCGACCAGGACGGCGGCCGCGGTAAAGCTGCGCACGATCATGTTCATGATCTCCTCCCGTGTTCATGATCTCCTCCTCTGCATCGTGACCGGCAGTTCCACGCTTAGTCCCACGCTCGGGACCAAATTCGATTGGAGGCAAGCTTCCCGTCCGGTCACGTACCCACAGAGATTCCCGATCCCTCCAAGTGAAATAATAATCGACGAATCGCCGGCTGGAGTCGAGGTGTTTCGGGATGTTCGAGAGCCCGCCGCGTTCGCGTCCAGGCCAGCTTGCTTGGACCCGGTGCGCTCCCGTCCCGCCCTTCGCGTTCTCGACTCGCAGGAAGGGCGGTGGGCGAAGGCGGTCGCGGGATCCATCCGAGCTTGCCGGAAGGGATTTTCACCATCTCCGCGCAGAGGGCCGGCGGCAAGATTCAACTGGCGGCCGGCGAGAGATGCGCTTGGCGCGCGTGCGACTGCAGCGTCAATCACCCGTTCCGCGTCGGCCGGCCAAGTGCGCGTGCGACCGGCGTTTGGCCGGGGGATGGGGACCGGCTGCCTGTGACCGTTTTCGTATTGCGTTTCGTATTGCGATCGTGAATTGACATTTTCCCTCGACCGGCTAGGCTCCCCGCGACCGAAGAACCCTGTGGGAGAGATCGGCAGGGCCGACTCCGTGGAGTGAGGGCCCTCAGCCGGCGCCGAAGGAGCAACCGCCCCGGAAACTCTCAGGCAAAAGGACCGCAGGGGGAGGACATTCTGGAAAGCAGGCGGCACTGCCGCCTCACCGAAGGGGTAAGCCGGGAACGGCCGAGGCCGTGATCCGGTGAATCTCTCAGGTCCGGAGACAGAGGGGGCATCGCTGGCCGGTGAGTGCTGGCAAGCGGTGTGATCCCAATACTCTGTCGGAGGATTCGGTGAGCGGCGCGGACTCAGATCCCCTCAAGCACACCCCGCTTTACCCCCTGCATGTCGAGCTGGGCGCGAGGATGGCGCCGTTCGCCGGCTATGAAATGCCGGTGCATTACGGCCAGCACATCATCACCGAACATCTCTTTACCCGGGCCCAGGCCGGGCTGTTCGACCTCTCGCACATGGGTCAAATTCGGCTCGAGGGCGCCAACCCGGCGGCCGCGCTCGAGACCCTGGTGCCGGGCGACATAGCCGGACTCGAGCCGTACAAGACACGCTACACCCTGTTCACCAACGAGGACGGTGGGATCCTCGATGACCTGATGGTGACCAACGCCGGCGATCATCTGTTCCTGGTGGTCAACGCCGCCTGCACCGCCCAGGACATCGCCCATATGACGGCCCGGCTGGACGGCAATTTGCGGGTCCGGGAGCTCTCCGATCGGGCGCTCCTCGCCCTCCAGGGACCGGCCGCGGCCGAGGTCCTGGCCCGATTCGCGCCGGGATGCCGTGACACGGTGTTCCTGACCGCGGCCGAGCTCATCATCGACGGAACCCCGTGCTTCGTCACCCGCTGCGGGTATACGGGCGAGGATGGTTTCGAGATCTCGACACCGGCCGATGACGCTGTCCGGATCGCCCGCCTGCTGCTGGATCAGCCGGAGGTCAGGCCGGCCGGCCTCGGCGCCCGGGACTCCTTGAGGCTCGAGGCCGGGTTCTGCCTTTACGGTCATGATATCGACGCCTCGACCACGCCGGTCGAAGCCGGGCTGGCCTGGACGATACCGAGGCGCCGCCGCGCCGAAGGCGGCTTCCCCGGGGCGGAGGTCATACTGCGGCAGCTCGCCAACGGCGTCGAGCGCAAGCGTGTGGGCATCCGTCCCGGCGGCCGCGCGCCGGCCCGCGCCCACACCGAGATCCAGGATCCGGACGGCAACAAGGTTGGCGAGATTACCAGCGGCGGCTTCGGCCCCACCGTGGGCGGCCCGATCGCCATGGGCTATGTCGCCGCCCGGGTGGCGGCGAAGGGTAGCGCCCTCAGGCTCATGCTGCGCGGCACCCCGCGCCCGGCCCGCGTCGCGGCGCTGCCTTTCGTCGAACCACGGTACTACGAGGCCCACACTACGGAGGCCCACACTACGGAGGCCCACGTCGCGGCGCTGCCTTCCGTCAAACCGCGGCGCTACAGAGGCTGAGTGGGAAAAGGGTTCCATGAGCACGCTCAGATACACCGAGGAGCATGAATGGATTCGCATGGACGATGACATCGGCACCGTCGGCATCAGCGATTTCGCCCAGGAGCAACTGGGCGATGTGGTCTATGTCGAGCCGCCGGAGGTCGGCAAGACCGTCGCACGGTTCGCCGAGGTTGCGGTCATCGAGTCGGTGAAGGCCGCAAGCGAGGTCCGCGCCCCGGTAAGCGGCGAGGTGGTCGAGGTCAACGAGGCGCTGAACGACAACCCGGAGCTGGTCAACTCGAGCCCCATCGGCGACGGCTGGTTCTTCAAACTCAGGATCAGCGATTTGTCCGAGTTGGACGACCTGATGGATGAGGCCGCGTACAAGACCTATGTGGAGGGGCTTGGATGACGGGCCGGGCCGGGTGTTCGACCCCCGTCGACACGTCCCGGGCGAGGGCCTGTTCCGGGACGCGCGGGGGAGGGATGGGCACCGCGCCGGACGGGTCTCGGGCAGCAATCCGGCCCTCATGCCTTTCCCAGGAGATCATGAATGTCTGAGACCCGGCTGTCGTTGAGTGCCCTCGAGCAAAAGAGCGACTTCGTGCGCCGGCACATCGGGCCGAGTGAAGCGGGCATCGCCTCGATGCTGGGCTATCTTCAAATAGAGTCCCTGGACTCACTGGTCGAAAAAACAATTCCTTCCTCGATTATTTCAAAAACGCCTCTGAACTTGGGTGAAAGCCGCACCGAGCACGAGGTGCTGGATTACATCGGACGGCTCGCTGCCAAGAACAAAGTCTTCAAGTCCATGATCGGCATGGGCTATGACGACTGTCTAACCCCTGCGGTCATACTGAGAAACATCCTCGAAAACCCCGGCTGGTACACCTCATACACGCCGTACCAGGCGGAGATTTCCCAGGGCCGGCTCGAGGCGCTTTTGAACTTCCAGACGATGGTGATGGATCTGACGGGCATGGAAGTCGCCAACGCCTCCTTGCTCGACGAGGGCACGGCGGCGGCGGAAGCGATGACCATGTGCCGGGCCGTCGGCGAAAAGGAAGGGGGGGAATTCTTCGTCTCCAAGGATTGCCACCCGCAGACGATAGAGGTCGTTCAAACCCGGGCCGGGCCCCTCGGGATTTCGGTCGTCGTCGGCGATCATCGCGAAAAGCTGTTCAAGCGAAACCTGTTCGGCGCGCTGGTCCAGTATCCGACCACCACGGGCGAGATTTTCGATTACGCGGAGTTCACTCGAAAGGCTCACGCCGCGGGCGCCCTGGTCGTTGTCGCCGCCGATCTTCTGAGCCTTGTTCTCATTAAACCTCCCGGTGAATTCGGCGCCGATGTGGTGGTGGGAACGAGCCAGAGGTTCGGGGTGCCCCTTGGCTTCGGCGGGCCCCACGCCGCCTATTTCGCGACCGGCGAGGCCTATAAGCGCTTGGTGCCCGGCCGCATCGTCGGCGTGTCCGTGGACAGCCGGGGGGAGCCGGCGCTGAGGCTGGCCCTGCAGACCCGCGAGCAGCACATCAAACGGGAAAGGGCGACCAGCAACATCTGCACCGCACAGGCCTTGCTCGCGGTGATGGCCAGCATGTACGCGCTGTATCACGGCCCCGAAGGTTTGAGGAAGATCGCTCAGAGAATCCACCGCTTGGCCGGCGTCCTGGCGGAGGGACTGAAAAGGCTCGGATTCGAGCTCGCCTCGGAGGCGTTTTTCGACACCGTCACGGTCAGACTCGGCCCCGGCGCCGCCGCGTCGGTGGCAGGGCGCGCCCGGGAAAAGTTCATCAATTTGCGCGTCGTTGACGCGGAAACCGTCGGTATTTCCGTTAATGAAACGACGCGGCGGGAAGACATCGAGACCTTGTGGGAGGTATTCTCGAAAAAAGCGAAGGTCGATTTTTCAGTCGATGAAATAGAGGGGTCTGTTGATGACAAGATACCGCAAGACTTGAAGAGAACGACATCGTATCTCACACATCCGGTATTCAATAGCTATCGCTCGGAAACCGAAATGCTGCGGTACATCCACCGGCTTGCGGAAAAGGACATTTCCCTGACCCGGTCGATGATCCCCCTCGGCTCGTGCACCATGAAACTGAACGCGACGACCGAGATGATCCCGGTGACCTGGAAGGCATTCGCCGATATCCACCCCTTCGCCCCGCTCGATCAAGCGCGGGGCTATGTCGAGCTGATCGGCGAGACCGAGGGCGTGCTGCGCGAGATCACGGGGTTTGAGGCCATCTCGCTGCAACCGAACGCCGGCGCGCAAGGCGAATATACGGGCTTGCTGGTCATTCGAAAGTACCACGAAAGCCGGGGCGAGGGGCAGCGCAACCTATGCCTGGTCCCGGGCTCGGCCCACGGAACCAATCCCGCGAGCGCGGTCATGGCCGGTCTCGAGGTCGTGGTGGTCGGATCCGACCGCGATGGCAACGTCGATGTCGAGGATCTTACCGCCAAATCGGAGAAACACAGCCACCGCCTGGCCGCGTTCATGATCACCTATCCATCCACCCATGGCGTGTTCGGGGAGAAAATCACGGAGGTCTGCGAGATCGTCCACCGAAACGGCGGCCAGGTCTACCTGGACGGGGCCAATCTCAACGCCCTGGTGGGATTGTGCCGGCCCGGTGAATTCGGTCCGGATGTTGCTCACCTTAACCTGCACAAGACCTTTTGCATCCCCCATGGCGGCGGCGGACCCGGCATGGGGCCGATCGGGGTCAGGAAGCACCTGGCGCCATTCCTGCCCACCCATTCCTCGCGCCCGGAGGCCGGCCCGCGGACCGGCATCACGGCGGTGGCCTCGGCGCCGTGGGGAAGCGCGGGGATTCTGCCGATTTCGTGGGCCTATATCGCCATGATGGGTCGGGATGGTCTCAAGCGGGCCACCCAGGTCGCGATCCTGAACGCCAACTACATCGCGAAGCGGCTTTCACCCCATTACCGCGTGCTCTACACCGGCCGCAACGGCATGGTCGCCCATGAGTGCATTATCGATCTCAGACCGTTCAAGGCCGCGACGGGCGTGAGTGTGGACGACGTCGCCAAAAGGCTTATGGATTATGGGTTCCACGCGCCGACGATGTCCTGGCCCGTCGCCGGGACGGTGATGATCGAGCCCACCGAAAGCGAGTCCAAGCGGGAGCTGGACCGGTTTTGCGACGCCTTGATCTCGATCCGCCAAGAGGTGCGCGAGATCGAGGATGGCCGAAGCGACCCTCAGGACAATCCCTTGAAGAACGCCCCTCACACGCTCGACGATCTTGCCGCACCGGATTGGAAACACCCGTATTCGAGGGAGCAAGCCGTTTTCCCGCTGCCGTGGGTCAGGGAGCAGAAGTACTGGCCGCCCGTGAACCGTGTCGACAACGCTTACGGCGACCGTCATTTGGTCTGCTCTTGCTTGCCCGTGGAGAGCTACGGCGAGGCCGCCGAGTAGCTCTCCCCCATCTTATTTGAGGTCCGGATCACCCTGAGTCGCTCGCGGCTTCAAACCGGCGCAAGAAAGGGTAGTGTCTCAGTTTGACTAAGGTCCGCTTATAGCCATAAGCGGAAATTGGCGCTTCCTAAGGAGGTGGCCCCTTGGTCGCTGCCGACGCTGCGCGAGAAGCTCGTGAAGATCGGCGCGAAGGTCGTCCACCACGGTCGCTATATCACGGTCCAACTTGCCGAGGTCGCAATCCCGAGAAGCCTGTTCGCGGCAATCTTGCGACTGATTGACGGCCTGCGGCCAAGGCCAGCGCCGACATGACGCTTTGTATCATCGCCGCAGTAGGGTTGAACTGGCGGGGGCCGGCGTCTCGGCACTTGCCGAACAGCCGTCTTCTCGCACCCGATTGCACCTTGAGATGGGCTCGGATGCACCACGTGGCCCCTTCCAACCCGCCAAACCGAGATGAATGGCCACGCTTTCGATCGATGCTCGATCGTGCTACCGTTTTCGGTGGTTGGGAGGAGACATCTGGGAAATCTCGGTTTATACACTTTAGTATTTCGGCGCCACCTAACTCTTAGCATCTATGATCAGATCGGAAGCTCGTTCAGGGAGGAAAGAACAATGCGGACTTTGGTTCTTGGACTGGCATTTGTGTGTTTGCAGATCTCGGCGAGTGCTGCCAGCGAATTGACTGGGACGTTGAAGCGGATCGACGACACGGGCCAAATGAACCTGGGCTTTCGTGAATCTGAGCCTCCCATGTCATTTCGGGATCAATCTGGAAATCCGGTTGGCTACTCTATCGACCTTTGCAAACACATCGCTGCCGCCGTTAAACAGAAGCTGGGCCGATCTGATATCACCGTAAACTATGTGCCGGTCACAGCCGAGAACCGCTTTACCTCCATCGAGTCGGCAGGCATCGATATTTTGTGCGGCGCTACGACCAAGACGCTCGGTAGGTCTGAGCGCGTTGGATTCACGCAGCTTACATTTGTGACAGGCGCGTCTTTGTTGAGCATGAATGACGACAAAGTTCCCAATGTTTTGGGTCTCAAGGGCAAGCGGGTTGCCGTCGTATCCAACACCACCACTATTGAGACCTTGAAAGGCGCGCTCAACAAGATGCTCGTCGATGCTGAAGTGGTCCCGGTGTCATCAGCGACAGAAGGCATGGCCTTGTTGGATAAAGGTGAGGTTGACGCATTTTCATCTGATCAGGTCGTTCTCATCGGCCTGGTAATCGCACGGAACAGCGAGGAGCAGTATTTTCTGTCCGAAGAGTTATTCTCCCTCGAGCGTTTTGCTCTGGCGGTGTTGCGTGGTGATGTGGATTTCCAGCTCGTCGCAGACCGAGCGCTATCACGACTTAACCGCAGTGGCCAGATTGCAGCGATCTATCGAAAGTGGTTTGGGCGCTTTGGTGAGAAACCACCTATTATGCTTAAGGCTCTTTATGAACTGAACGCAACGCCCGAATAGGCGCACCTGGGCAGAAAACCCTCAGACTCTGACTAGTAGAGATTAAAGTTTCAACGGTCGCATCGGGTACAGCACTGTTAAGCTGTTCGGGGCTTGATCCATGGCGCCTTGTGTCACTAAGACCCATGTCGGCTCCGGGTCATTAGCGGACGTTCAGCAGGCTCGCGTCGGATGTCCGCTGTTAGCCATAAGCGGACATTCGACCCCCGACGCTGAAAAGTCCGCTAATAGCCACATCCGGACTTCGGAGCACTGTGCCGGCATCATCGTCGAGTGCCCTTTGTGCTACCATTGTCGGCAACTGGGAGGAGTCATCTGGGAAATCCCGACTTAGAGCGCCTGGCATTGAGCCCCCAGTGCGGTTTCGCCTCGTCCATCGTCGGCAACGCGCTGTCGGTGGACGACGAGAGGCGCAAGCTCGAGGTGGTTTCGGAAACGGCTCGCAGGGTGTGGGGC
>JACZXZ010000056.1 GCA_022571365.1 Pseudomonadota bacterium
CGCCTTCGCCGAGACCCTGGCGGCAAGCGAGCGGGAGGCCGGCGCCGACCGCCTGTGGGCCGGCGAGGCCGGCGAGGCGGCGGCCGGATTCGTCGCCGAGCTCATGGCCGCGGCGGACGGCTTCGGGCCGATCCCGGGCCGGGCCTATCCGGCGCTCCTGGGCTCGCTCATGGAAGGCCGGGCGGTTCGACCGCGCTATGGCCGCCATCCCCGGCTCCACATCTGGGGGCCGCTCGAGGCGCGGCTTCAGCACCCGGACGTGCTCATCCTCGGCGGACTCAACGAGGGCACCTGGCCGCCCGAGCCGGCCGTCGATCCGTGGCTCAGCCGGCCCATGCGGAAAGACTTCGGCCTGCCGCCGCCGGAGCGCCGGATCGGCCTCTCGGCCCACGACTTCGCCCAGGGTTTTTGCGCCCGCGAGGTGGTGCTGACCCGGGCCAGCCGGGTCGAGGGCACGCCCACGGTGCCGTCGCGCTGGTTGCTGAGGCTCGAAACCCTGCTTCGCCTGGCGGGCCTCGAGGGCCGGATCGAAGAGTCGCGCGAATGGCTCGGCTGGCAGCGCGGGCTCGACCTGTCCGAGCGCGTGATCCCGGCCGGGAGGCCGGCGCCGAGGCCGCCGGTCCCCGCCCGGCCCCGCCAGCTTTCGGTGACCCAGGTGGAGACCTGGATGCGCGACCCCTATGCCATCTACGCGCGCAAAATCCTGGAGCTTGAACCGCTCGATCCGATCGACGCCGACCCGGGGGCGGCCGAACGCGGCATCTTCATCCACCGGGCGCTGGATGAATTCGTCAAAGCCTATCCCGAGGACCTGCCCGGGGACGCGGTGGCCCGGCTGCTCGAGATCGGGCGCGAGGCCCTCGGGCCGGCCCTCGCCCAACCCGGCGTCTGGGCTTTCTGGTGGCCGCGGTTCGAGCGGATCGCTTCGTGGTTCGTCGAGACCGAGCGCAGGCGCCGCGCCGGGGCCCGGCCGCTCGCCACCGAAGTGCATGGCAAATACGTGCTGGAAGGCCCGGCCGGAGCCTTCGTCCTGACCGCCACGGCGGACCGGATCGACGCGCTGTCGCCGGATGGCCTCGCGATCATCGACTACAAGACCGGTGGCGTGCCGCTGGTCATCGACATCGCCGCCGGCCTGGCGCCGCAGTTGCCGCTGGAGGCCGTGATGGCCGAGGCCGGGGCGTTCGCCGGCGTGCCCAAGGGCGCGGTCCGCGAGCTCGGCTTCTGGCGGCTCACCGGCGGCGATCCGGCGGGCGAGGAAAGGCCCGTGCGTCACGACCCCGCGGAGCTGGCCCGGCAAGCGCTGGACGGCATCCGCCGCCTGATCGCCGCCTTCGACGACCCGGCGACGCCGTACCTCGCTCACCCGCGGCCCGACCACGCGCCGGCCTACGGCGCCTACGACCATCTGGCGCGGCTCAAGGAGTGGGCCGCCGGCGGCGCGGCGGAAGGCCATTGACCGCCGTCGACACGATCGCGGCCGAGCGGGCGCGGCGCCAGCGAGGGGCCGAGCAGCGCACCGCCAGCGAGCCCGGACGCTCGGCCTTCGTCGCCGCGTCGGCCGGCACCGGCAAGACCCATGTGCTGACCAACCGGGTGCTGCGGCTGATGCTCGACGGCACGCCGCCCAGGCGCATCCTGTGCCTGACCTTCACCAAGGCGGCGGCGGCCGAGATGGCCAACCGCATCAACCGCAGGCTCGGAGAATGGGCGGCGCTCACCGACAGCGAGCTCGGATCGGCGCTCGGGGAATTGACCGGCCGAAGGGCCGGGGCCGAGGCGCTCGGGACCGCCCGGGCGCTGTTCGCCCGCGTGTTGGACGAGCCCGGCGGCCTTCGGATCAAGACCATCCACTCATTCTGCGAGTCGCTCTTGGCGCGCTTTCCGCTGGAGGCCCGGGTGGCGCCGCACGCCCAGGTCATCGACGAGCGCACCGCGGCCGAACTGCTGGACCAGGCGCGTGAGGAGGTGCTGTCGCGCGCGCTGCGGGAGCCCGACTCGGCTTTGGCCCGGGCGCTCGGCACGGTCACCGCGCAGGTCGGCGACCGAAGATTCACCGAGCTCATCGCCGAGCTGGTCCAGGAGCGCCGCCGCTTCCTGAGGCTCAGCGACAGACATCCCGGGATCGAGGCGCTGGTCGCCGCCATCCATCGCCGTTTCGGCGTCGGGCCGGAGGACACGGAGGAATCGGTCCTGGCCGCCGCCTCGGCCGCGGGGAGGTTCGACGGACCGGGCCTCAAAGGCGCCGCCGAGGCCATGCTCCAGGGCTCGGCTGGCGATAAAAAACATGGCGCGGTGATCATCGGCTGGCTCGACGACCCGGCCGGGCGCGTGGACGGCTTTCGCGACTATCTCGCGGTCTTCTTCACCGATCGCGGCTGGGGTGGCGGGCGCAAGCAACTGGCGCACGCCCAGACCTTGAATATCCGTGACGATACCGAGGCCATCCTGGCGGCCGAGGCCGAGCGCCTGGAGCGGGTCAGGGAGCGGCTCAAGGCGGTGACCGTCGCCGGCGCGTCGGCCGCCCTGGTGCGCCTCGGCCACGCGCTGCTGGAGACTTACGAGGCGATCAAGCGGCGGCGGGCGGTGCTGGACTACGACGACCTGATCCTGATCGCCCGCGATCTGCTCAACGAGCGCGGCGCCGCCGCCTGGGTGCTGTACAAGCTCGACGGCGGCATCGACCACATCCTGATCGACGAGGCCCAGGACACCAGCCCGGAACAGTGGCAGGTGATCGCCGCCCTGGCCGAGGAGTTTTTCGCCGGCGCCGGCGCCCGCGAGGAGCTGCGCACCATCTTCGCGGTGGGCGACGAAAAGCAGTCCATCTTCAGCTTCCAGGGCGCCGAGCCCGCGGCGTTCGAGGACATGCGGCGCCACTTCGAGCGCCGGGTGCGGGCCGCCGCGCAAGACTTCGAGAACGTCGAGCTCCACCTCTCCTACCGCTCCACGCCCGTGGTGCTCAGGGCCGTGGATCAGACCTTCGCCCGGGCCGAGGCCTCGGATGGCCTGACGGCCGAGGCCAGGCCCGTCTCTCACCGGGCCCACCGGGAGGGCCAGGCAGGCGTCGTCGAGCTGTGGCCGACGGCGCGGCCCCGCGAGGCCGCGGACCGCGGGGAGTGGGAGCTGCCGCTCAGCCAACAGGACGCCGACCGCGCATCGGCCCGCCTGGCCGACCGGATCGCCGATCGAATCCAGGGCTGGCTTGACGGCAAGGAAGTGTTGGAGGCGCGCGGCCGTCCCATCCGTCCCGGCGACATCATGGTTTTGGTGCGCCGCCGCGACGCCTTCGTGGACGAGCTGCTGCGCGGCCTCAAGGAACGCCGCGTGCCGGTGGCCGGCGCCGACCGCATGGTCCTCACCGAGCAGCTCGCGGTCATGGACCTGATGGCGCTGGCGCGGTTCGTGCTGTTGCCGGAAGACGACCTGAGCCTGGCCGAGGTCCTGAAAAGCCCGCTCATCGGCTTCGACGATGACACCCTGTTCACGGTCGCCCACGGGCGCGGCCACAAGACCCTGTGGCAGGCGCTTAAGGAACGGCGCGGCCAGGCCCCGGCCCGGCGCGCGGCCTATGACGAGCTGTCGGGCCTGCTGGCCAAGGCGGACTTCATGCCGCCTTATGAGTTCTTCGCCGAGGTGCTGGTGGCGCGGCGGGGACGCCAACGCCTGTTGGAACGCCTGGGCCTGGAAGCCAACGATCCCCTGGACGAGTTCCTGAATTTGGCGTTGGCCTACGACCGGGTCCACGCGCCGTCGCTGCAAGGCTTCATCGACTGGCTGGAGGCCGGCCAGGCGGAGGTGAAGCGCGATATGGAGCAGGGCCAGGACCGGGTGCGGGTGATGACGGTCCACGGGGCCAAGGGCCTGGAGGCGCCGATCGTGATCCTGCCCGACACGTGCCGGGTGCCGGCCACCGACCCGCGCCTGTTCTGGCTCGAGGATGGCGACGAGCCGGCGTTCCTGTGGCCGCCCCGGGTCGCCCTCGACGAGGATGTCTGCCGCGCCGCGCGCGAGGCCGCCCGGCGCCGGCGCGAGCAGGAGCACCGCCGGCTCTTGTACGTGGCCATGACGCGGGCCGAGGATCGGCTCTATGTCGCCGGCTGGGAAGGGCGCAACGGCCGCGCCGACGGCTGCTGGTACGACCATATCCGCCAGGCGCTTTCCGGGATGGCCGGGGTGGCGACGCTGGCCGATGGCGAGCTCCGCGTCGACGACCGCCAGACTGCCGAGCCCCAAGAGCGAAGACCGGGGGACAGCGCCGTCGAGCCTGGCGGACCGCCGCCCGCCTGGGCCCTTTCGCCGCCGGAGCCGGAGCCGTCGCCGCCCCGGCGGCTGGCCCCGTCACGGCCCGAGGATGCGGAGCCGGCGGTGCGCTCGCCCCTGGGAGAGGATGACGGCGCCCGCTTCCGGCGCGGCCTTCTCATCCACCGCCTGCTCCAGAGTCTGCCCGAGCTGCCGGAGCGACGGCGGGCGGCGGCGTGCCGGCGATATCTCGAGCGGCGCGCCCCGGACTTGAACGCCGCGGCCCGGCGGGAAATCGCCGCCCAGACCCTGGCCGTGCTCCGCGACCCGGCCTTCGCGCCGCTGTTCGGCCCCGGCTCGCGCGCCGAGGTGCCGCTCGCGGGCCGGGTCGGCGACGAGGTTATCTCCGGCCAGGTCGACCGCCTGGCCATCACCGACGACGCCGTGCTGGTCGTCGACTACAAGAGCAGTCGCGCGCCGCCCGAGCGGGAGGCCGGCGTGCCGGTCGTCTATCTCCGGCAAATGGCCGCCTATCGGGCCATACTGCGCGAGATCTACCCGGATCGTCCGGTTCGCTGCGCGCTGTTGTGGACCGACGGCCCGCGCCTGATGCCGCTTGGCGACCGGCTCATGGACCGCTATGCGCCTTGACGGGCCCCGAATCGCCACGCGCCTTGACGGATCCTGAACCGCTCCCTAAGATTCCCAAGGGTTGCATTTCCCGGGAAGCCGGATGCTCGCCGGCATTACCCGGCCGAGTCGAATCGCATAAACGGGCAAGAGGAACGAGATGGGCACGAACGAAGTCACCGACGAAACGTTCGAGACCGAAGTTCTCAGGTCGCTACAACCTGTCATCGTCGATTTCTGGGCGGAGTGGTGCAGCCCATGCAAGCAGATAGCTCCGTTCCTGGAGGATCTGGCCGCCGAGATGTCCGGAAAGGTAAAGGTGACGAAGCTCAATATCGACGAGAACCGCGCGACTCCCGTGAAGTACGGGGTGCGCGGCATACCCACGCTCATGATGTTCAAGGACGGCCAGGTCGCGTCCATAAAGGTGGGCAGCCTGCCCAAGAGCAAGCTCTACGAGTGGGTCAAATCGGTTTTGGAGCCGGCGCAGTAACCGCCGACCCACCCGCCTGCGGGCCGACCCGTCCTCCGCAGCCCGGCTTTGCCGCCCGTCCTCCGCAGCCCGGCTTCGCCGAAGTCGCCGACGCGCCATAGCTGCTTTGGCGACGGCGCGGCTATGCCGGAGGCAGCTGCTACGGAGGATGGAAGGCCGGGTCGGCGGAGAGCTCCGCCCCGCCTTCAGCCGGACTTGCGCGCCTAGCCGTTTTCGGCCAGCACGGCGCCGACCAGGTAGAGCGAGCCTGAGACCAGCAGCCGGGCGGGCTCCCGCGCAGCCGAGACAAGATCCTTGAGAGCCGCGGCGACGCTTGGGGCGGGTTGCGCCTCGAGGCCGACCGCCCGGGCGGCGGCGCACAGCGCCTCGGGCGCCAGGGTCGCCCGTTCGCCGGGGACGGCGACGGCGCGCAGGCCGGTGACAAGCCGGGCCAGCGGTTTGAGAAAGCTTTCCGGGTCCTTGGTATTGAGCATGCCGAAGATCAGATAAAGCGGCTTATCGCGCCAGCCCTCCATGAACGCCGCGAGGGCCCGCGCCGCGTCCGCGTTATGGCCGCCGTCGAGCCACAGCTCCCAGCCCGCCGGCAGGACGCCGGCCAGGCGTCCACGGGTGAGAAGCTGGAGCCGGCCGGGCCAGTCGACGGCGCGCAGGCCCCGCTCGATATGGCTGGCGCCGACGGTGCAAGAGGCGAGTTTCTCCAGGCATGCGATGGCGATCCCGGCATTGTCGATCTGGTGCGCGCCTTGAAGCCGCGGCGCCGGCAGGTCGAGAGTCCAGCGGTCGCCGCGGTAGGCCATGCCCGTCGCCGTGGCCCGCGCCGACCACTCGGCGCCCCGGCGAGAAAGGGGCGCCTCGAGCGCGCGGGCGCGCTCGGCGATGACATCACCGGCGTCCGCGGGCTGGGGACCCACCACCGCCGGCACCCCCGGCTTCAAGATGCCCGCCTTCTCCGCCGCGATGGCGGAAAGGGTCGCCCCCAGGTAATGGGTGTGGTCCACGGCGATCGGGGTGAGCACCGTAAGCACCGGCCGCTCCACCACATTGGTGGCGTCCAGCCGGCCGCCCAAGCCGGTCTCCAACAGCACGATATCGGCGGGTGTGCGGGAGAAGGCCAGAAAGGCGGCGGCGGTCGTGATCTCGAAAAAGGTGATTGGGGCATCCCCATTGGCCGTCTCGCACTCCTCCAGAACGGCGATCAGCGGCTCGTCCTCGATGACCTTGCCGGCGAGGCGAACGCGTTCGTTGAAGCGCACCAGATGCGGCGATATGTAGATGTGGACGCGGTAGCCCGCGGCCTCGAGGAACGCCCTCAAAAACGCGATGGTTGAGCCTTTGCCGTTGGTGCCGGCCAGGTGGACGACGGGCGGAAGCCGGGCCTGCGGCGCGCCGAGAGCGTCCAGCAGCCGCTGGACGCGCTCCAGCGACAGGTCGATGACCTTAGGATGAAGGTGGGTGAGCCGTTCGAGGACGGCGTCACTCGAGGACGGCGTCACTCGAAATCGGTGTCACTCATCGCCGGCGCGATTTTCGTGCGCCCGCATTGCCGGCCCCCGTCCCGCGGGCCGGGGTCTCCGGCTCGACCTGGGGCGGGGCGGGGCGCCCGGCCGGCGGCGTCGGGCTCCGCAGCAGATCCAGAATGCGGATCAGCGTATCGCGCAACTGACGGCGGTGCACGACCATGTCAACCATGCCGTGCTCGAGCAGGTATTCCGCCCGCTGGAATCCCTCGGGCAGCTTCTCCCGGATGGTCTCCTCGATCACCCGCGCGCCGGCGAAGCCGATAATCGCCCCCGGCTCGGCGATGGCGATGTCGCCGAGCATGGCGAAGGACGCGGAAACGCCGCCGGTGGTAGGATCCGAGAGCACGACGATGTAAGGCAGGCCCGCCTCCTTGACCTCCTCCACGGCGATGATGGTGCGCGGCAACTGCATCAGCGACAGGACACCTTCCTGCATGCGGGCGCCCCCGGAGGCCGGGACCACGATGAGCGGCGCTTTCTGGAGGACCGCCAGCCGGGCCGCGGCGAGCAGCGCTCCGCCCACGGTGATCCCCATGGATCCGCCGAGGAAGCTGAAATCGAGCACGGCGATGACGACCGCCATGCCGCCCATCCTGCCGTGGGCGACGACCATGGCGTCGGGCTCGCCGGTGCGGTTCTGCGCCTCCTTGAGGCGCTCGGTGTAGCGTCTGCGGTCGCGGAACTTCAGCGGGTCGATGATCGAGTTGGGCAGCTCGATCCGCTGGTACGCGCCGTCATCGAACAGCATCTCAAACCGTCCCTTGGCGCCCAGCCGTAGATGGTGGTCGCAGTGCTGGCAGACATGGTGGTTGGCGTCGAGATCGCGGTGAAAGATCATCTGCTCGCAGGCCGGACACTTGACCCAGAGGTTGTCGGGCAGCTCCGCCTTGTGGACCAACGCGCGCAGCTTGGGTCGGACGAAATTGGTCAGCCAGTTCATGGCGCGCGCGCCCCCCGACGCGCTCCGTGCACGCCTTCGGCCAGGCTGCCCGCAAACCCCAGCACCGCCTCGACCAGGCCGGCGCGGGCGGCACCGGAGTCGTCCAGGCCGGCGAAGATTTTCTCGACCAGGGAGGAGCCGACGACGACGGCGTCGGCCGCGCTGACCACGGCGGCGGCCTGCTCCGGCGTCTTGATGCCGAAGCCGACGGCAATCGGCAGATCGGTGTGGCGTCGCAAGCGTTCGACGGCTTCGGTGACCGCCGCGATCGCGGCCGAGCGGGTTCCGGTTATGCCGGTGATCGAGACGTAGTAGATAAAGCCGCTGGCGCCGTCCAGCACCCTGGCAATCCGCTTGTCGTCGGTGGTCGGCGTGGCCATCCTGACGAAGTCCAGCCCGGCCTCGCGGGCCACCGGGCGCAGCTCCTCGTCCTCCTCGGGCGGCAGGTCGACGACGATGAGGCCGTCGACGCCCGCAGCCCTGGCGTCGGCCACGAACGCACCGACGCCATAGCTGAAAATCGGGTTGTAGTAGCCCATGAGGATAAGCGGTGTCTCGCCGTCATCCGCGCGGAAGGCCTCGACCATGGCGAGGGTTCGGCGCATACGGGCGCCGGCCTTGAGCGCGCGCTGCGAGGAGGCCTGGATTATCGGGCCGTCGGCCATGGGGTCGGAGAACGGCATGCCGAGCTCGATGAGGTCGGCGCCGGCCCCGGTGAGCCCCTTCAAGAGCGCCAGCGAGGTGTCGCCATCGGGATCGCCGGCGGTGATGAAGGGCACGAATCCGCCGCGATCGGCGGTCTTGAGCCGGGCGAAGCGGCGGGCGATGCGCCCTTCCTGGGCGGCGGAAAGCGGGACGGCTTGAGAAGCTCTCACGGTCTCACGGCCTCACAGCCTCACAACCTCGCGAGCCTCACAGCTCCACCCCGACCTCGCTGGCGACGGTGTAGATATCCTTGTCGCCCCGGCCGCACATGTTCATCACCAGCAGGTGATCGGGGGGGAGCTCACCGGCGATTTTGGCGACATGAGCCAGCGCGTGGGCCGGCTCCAGCGCCGGTATGATGCCCTCGAGCCGGGAGCAGAACTGGAACGCCTCGAGGGCTTCCTGGTCCGTTGCCGACACGTACTCGACGCGCTCCACGTCGTGGAGCCAGGCGTGCTCCGGCCCGATGCCGGGATAGTCGAGCCCGGCCGAGATCGAGTGGGCCTCGAGGATCTGGCCGTCATCGTCCTGCAGCAGGTAGGTGCGGTTGCCGTGGAGGACGCCGGGACGGCCGCCGGCCAGCGAGGCCGCGTGCTTTCCGGTCTCCAGCCCGAGGCCGGCCGCTTCCACGGCGATCATGCGTATCTGGCGGTCGTCGAGGAAGGGGTAGAACAGGCCCATGGCGTTGGACCCGCCGCCGATGCAAGCGACCAGGGTGTCGGGCAGCCGACCTTCGAGCGCCATTATCTGCTCGCGCACCTCGTTGCCGATCACCGACTGGAAGTCGCGCACCATGGCGGGATAGGGGTGGGGCCCGGCCACCGTGCCGATGATGTAGAACGTGTCCTCGACGTTCGCGACCCAGTCCCTGAGGGCCTCGTTGAGCGCGTCCTTGAGCGTCTTGGAGCCCGAGGCCACCGGCACCACCTCGGCGCCCAGGAGCTTCATGCGGAAGACGTTGGGCGCCTGCCGCTCGATGTCCTTGCAGCCCATGTACACCGTACAGGGCAAGTTGAAGAGGGCGGCGACCGTGGCGGTGGCGACCCCGTGCTGGCCGGCGCCGGTCTCGGCGATGATCCGGGTCTTGCCCATGCGCCGGGCGATCAGGATCTGGCCCACGCAGTTGTTGATCTTGTGGGCGCCGGTGTGGTTGAGTTCGTCGCGCTTGAAGTAGATGCGGGCGCCGCCGAAGCGCTCGGTCAGCCGTTCGGTGAAGTAGAGCGGGCTGGGCCGGCCCACATAGTGCTTGAGATAGTAGGCGAGCTCCTCCTGAAAGGCGGGATCGTCCTTGGCTTGCGCGTAGGCGCGCTCGACCTCCAGCACGAGCGGCATCAAGGTCTCGGCGACATAGCGGCCGCCATAAGCGTCGAAATGGCCGCGCTCGTCCGGCCCGCCGCGATAGGTGTTGAGCTCCTGCATCCGAATCAATCCGGGACGATCACCATCACCAAACGGCAGTTAATAAACCACAGAGAGCACAGAGTACACAGAGGAGAATTTCCGGCCGCGGCCACGCCAGGACGCCGGACGGTGAGTTGAGGCAAGGGCTTGGCCTGTCTGGAGTCCCGCTGGCTCGTGCCGCTCGCGGGTCAACACCCGGTACGTCTGTCTTGAAACTCTCACGAAAAATCATCGGACAGGAAGACGGTTACTGTGGCATGTGCCCACAGTAAAGGTCATAGAGCTTTCGTGCGGCTTGTAGCGCCACGTAGACATTGTCGGCCTCGGTTTCAAACTTCGCAAACATATCAATTTTTGGAACGGCGACTCTGACAACCGCAGATTTGCCTGTTTGTTCGATCATCGTCTCGTTGTCTAGGCGCGGCCGATAGATCATTTTGAGGTCGCCTGCGTTCGCCCCCGAGAATGAAAGGTCCACGAAACCCTGCTCCGTCTTGTGGATGATCTGGACCCTTTTGTCGAAGTTTGGAGGCTGGAACAGAGGCCAAGTCCCTCCGGCGGGCTTCGGACCTGGCTCTTTCATGGCGAGCTGGGGAAACTCCGATGAGCAAAGTTGCCAATAGCTCCGCCAGAACTTGCTAATCCGCTCGTCCGGGGTGATTTGATACCCGCGACGATTTTGCTCTATGGCCTCTTTGATGAACTTGGCTTTGTATGATCCCCTGTCTGCAGGGCCTTGGCTCTGGAACCATTCGGCAAGATCTTCATACGTGATATAGACATCGAATGTTTCCGATGGTTTCAGCGTTTCAAAGTAAGCTTTAGGTGCAATAAGACATGTTTTGTACCGATCCCATGAGCCGTCCTCTCTTCCTTTACGCCCGCGCTTACGATAGCGCGCCGCTTGCCGGTATTGCGTCAGGGCACTGATCTTATTTTCGATCAGAGCTGCCCACACGTCGCCGTCAAAGCTTTGAAAACAGAATAGTAGATCCGTTTCACCGAGCTTGGCGTCGCTAATGCTGTGCCACGCGCCTTCGAATTTCCTCAGCCTTGTTCCGGCACCGAACAGCTTTTCGACTATCCACGTTCTGAAGGTCGGTGAGGCGTGAAGCTCCTCGAGAAGTAAGAGGTCCATATCGCGCTCGGCGACAGACTGGATGGGACTGATCTTTCTTAGCCGTCTTGTCATAGCTGGGATTTCAGCAATAAAACATCCTAGTCACGATGGTCTGGCGAAGGGGGACGGCCCTGTCAGACCTCCATTTCACGCGTATGTTAGACAACCTGGAAGAACACCCTCAACTTTAAAGTCGGATACTCAGACTCCGCCACCGCCTCGGTAAACGCCGTGGTGACGTCTCTAATGCTTGGCGTACTACGCGATATGTAGTACACTTAACGAGTGATCAAGACCTGGAAGAACGCGGCCACGCGCAAGATCTATGAACAAGGCAAGGCCAGGGGGTTTCGGGGCCTCGACGTTGCCGCAGCGGAGGAACTCCTCGCCAGCCTCGACGCCGCGACCTCGCTTCGCGATCTCAGCCCGCTCAAGAGCGTCGGCCTACACAAGTTGTCGGGCAAGCGCAAAGGCCAGTGGGCGATGACGGTCAACGGGCCGTGGCGGGTCTGTTTCAAGTTTCGCGATGGCAACACCTACGACGTGGAGATCACCGACTATCACAAGGGATAAAGCAATGGTCAATCCGATTCATCCGGGACGCATCTTGAGGCGCGAGATGCAGGCGCGCAACCTGAGCGCCAACCGCTTAGCGCTTGAGCTCGGCGTGCCGTCCGGGCGCATCACCGGCATTCTGAATGGCAAACGGGCGATTACCGCAGACACGGCGTTGCGCCTTGGCCGCTACTTCGCCAACAAGCCGCAGTTCTGGATGAACCTCCAGAGCCTTTATGCCCTGGCGATTGCGCAGCAGGAGCGTGGCCAGGAGATAGCCAGGCACGTGCGAGCAGCCTGACCCGATTTCACAGCATCGGGCTGTGCGCGCCGCCGGGGACGGGCTCAAAGCCTCGCCACCGCCTCCAGGAAGGCGGCGATCAGGCGCGGATCCTTCCGGCCGGGGCGGCTCTCGACGCCCGAGGAGACGTCCACCGCCTCGGCGCCGCTGATGCGCACGGCCTCATCGACATTCCCGGCGGTCAGCCCGCCGGACAGCATCCAGGGCTTGGACCAGGCGCGCCCGGCCAGCAACTCCCAGTCGAATATGAGCGCGTTGCCGCCGGGAAGCGCCCCTGTCATCGACTCCGGCGCCTTGGCGTCGAACAGCAGCCAGTCGGCCACGCCCACATAGCGTTCGGCGACAACGACGTCTTGCGGCCCGGCCACTTTGACCGCCTTCATCACGGGCAGGCCAAAGGCCGCCTTGACCGCCTGGACCCGCTCGGGGCTCTCCGCGCCGTGGAGCTGGAGCACATCCAGTGGCACCTGCTCGAGTATGAAGGCGATGCTTTCGTCCGTGCTATCGACGAACAGGCCGACCTTCTTGACCCGGGCCGGCACCACGGCGGCCAGCCCGGCGGCTTGCTCCGGCGTCACGAAGCGCAGTTTGCTGTGCCGGTGCTCGGTGTTGTACCAGCGAACGAACCGGTCTACCCACAGCCGAGTCTCATCCAGCGAGGTAAAGCCAGTGGAGGGCCACTGAGGCCGGTACTTCAGTATCCGGAACAGGGATTCGACGAAAGCATTGTCATTACTCACTCGCGGGCGGCTGTACGAAGGCAGTACACCTAGCTCTTCCAGCTTGGCCTTCATGGTCTGCGCCTTCATCGGCGCACCATTATCCGAGTGTAATACCAGCGGTTTGTGCAGGCACTGTTCACGCAGCTGGCTGCGTTGCAGAAGCTGGGCGGCATACTCGCCACTCTCAGCCTCATGGACTTCGTAACCGACGATCTTGCGGCTGTACAGATCCTCGATCATGTACAGGTAGTAGAACTGCCCACGGACAGTCGAGGGGCAGTAGGTGATATCCCAGCACCAGACTTCGCAGGGACCGCTGGCTTGATGGGTTGTTGGTGCTGGACTGCGCCTGGGTGCCAGCGAGCGCCCGCGGTGATGCAGCTGGCCTGCGCTTCTGAGCACGCGATAGAAGGTAGACTCCGAGGCGATATAGGTTCCCTTGTCCAGCAGGTCAGGCACGATCTGGCTCGGTGGCAGCTGGCTGTACGCCGGGCTGTTGCACAGCTCGATAATCTGCTCCTGCTCTGCTGCCGATAGCTTGTTGGCCGGAGCTGATCTGACCGCTGTGGGGCGCCTGTCGTCTTGCACAACCCCGTCGCGATACCAGCGGCGGTAGGTACGCAGACAGATACCGGCTTCTGCACACGCCTTGGCCAGGCGGGCGCCATCACTGTTGGCCTGCTGAATCAGTTGGATCATGGCTTGGCGCTCTGAGCTCAAGGTCATTCGTCCTCGTGGCTGTCGTTGTCCCAGAGCGCATTGAGCTTTTTTCGCAGCACCAGCAAGGCAGCAGTTTCAGCCAGGGCTTTCTCCTTGTGACGTAACTCCCGGCGTAACTGTTTTATTTCCTGTTTGTCGCTGCGGGCCTGTTGGCGTATGGCCTTGTCCTGCTCTGCACTGCGCTGGAAGCCCTGCAAGGACTCCGCTTTCCATTGCTTGACCTGGTCAGGGTACAGCCCCTTTTCACGGCAATACTGGCTGA
>JACZXZ010000057.1 GCA_022571365.1 Pseudomonadota bacterium
GGGCGGCTGCCCTTTCAGCGGAGGCAAGGGAGGCCTTGGGGGCAAGGGCAGTGTGGGGCCATGCTGACTATCCGGATAGAAACCGTATGGAAGGTCTTCCAGCCGCGCGATCTTTTCCTCCCGCGCTTCGATCTCACGTTTTACTCCGCTGATCCTCTGGCGGACGGCGAAAAGCTCTTGGTTTGCGTTGAACGAGTCCCGCGACTCTTCCGCACACCGTTTCTCTTCATCCGGCTCGTCCGGCTCGTCCGGCTCTTCGGGCTCCTCGGGCTCCTCCGGCTCTTCGGGCTCCTCCGGCTCTTCGGGCGGCCGCGGCGGGGGCCTTCCGGCCGGCCCTTCATCAACCCGCTGGCCCAAGGCCTTGATCGTCGGGCCGGCGGGGTTGATGAGGCCGTCCGGTGGGCCGAAATGCGATAGACGCACAAGAAAAAAATCGATTACGTGCCTAGCAATTCGATCAGCGCGGGCACATATCATTCTTGCCGAACGTATCTGAAGGAAAACGAGACATGGCTACAAAAAAAAGGTGGCGGTGGCCGTCGCGGTGGCGGCGGCAAGAAGGAAACGACGCAACGCGTTTCGTCAATCGCCTCAAAAGGACTTCGTACTGGCAAGCTGACTCGGTCGGAAATTAAGACGGTTTCCGCTTCCGCGCTTGGCCAGGACGAGACAAAGGGCCGCCGCAAGTAAGCGCCTGCCCTTCGCGCAGGTGCACAATGCGAGTGACCGCACTGGTTGGTATCCGGATAATTCCGGATGCCTGAATCTGTTCTGCGTCCTCGATCTCACCCATGTTTGGAGCCAGCACCTTCACCTTCTCATCGCTCTGAATTAGCCAGCCCACGGACACACAGCTAACGGCGCCGCCGGGCTTAAATTCTGATAGGTGTATCCAGCGCGGAATTGGCTGTGCGCTGTCTTCCCACTCGACCAGCACCAAAGGCGTGTCAACCCCCGTCATTTTTCAAACTGAGACACTACCCGGGTCCGTGCCAAAGACCCGGTCGAACTGGCGGGTGACGAAGTTCCGGAATTCGTTGTCGCTCCGCACGGAATAGAGCGGGTCGGTGAGCAAGCGGTCGAGCCGCCGCTCGACCGGCTCAGGAGTCCGGCGGCGCCCCCCGCGGCGTGATAG
Organism: Pseudomonadota bacterium; assembly: GCA_022571365.1. Classification (GTDB taxonomy): domain Bacteria; phylum Pseudomonadota; class Alphaproteobacteria; genus JACZXZ01. The sequence continues at coordinate 1,136 of JACZXZ010000057.1, forward strand.
CGAAAAACTTGGCATTCAACCCTCCTACACATCACTGATTTCCGTAAATTCCAGTAAATATAACTTATAAATAGGTCTTGTCAACGTATTTCTCATAAATATTGGGAGGAATCATACGCAAATCACGGTTAACATCCGCCGATGCCCCATGGCGCGGCGGCGAAACCTCAGAGGCTCCAGGGGCGCCGGCACCTCTCTCGCCCCCACCGTCCCGCCGGACGACCGAGCCCCTCTCGCCCGCGCCGGCGGTGAGGCCGGAGCCGCGGCCCGACTCGCGGGCCGCAACCAGCGCCCGCGCCGAAGAGCAAGCCCGGCCCGCCGCAGGTCATCCACGTCCAAACCGGGAGGCCATCTGAGTGCCCCGCCTTGTCTGTGTGGGGCGCGCGAGGTTTTAAAATCGGCTAGTCTGTCGCGCGGAAGCAACCTCGCCCGCGCGCGGATGAGGCGCGCCCGGATGAGGCGCGGATGAGGCGCGCACGGATGAGGCGCGGTTAAAACAGTCGGTCCGCACGGAGGTGCCGAGCCATGAGCGAGCCCATCACCCTCGGCCGCGACGACGTGTTGCTGGTCGTCGACGTCCAGAACGACTTCTGCCCCGGCGGCGCGCTGGCCGTGACCGACGGGGACGCGGTGGTCCCGTTGGCCAACCGCCTGGGCCGAACCTTCTCCCATGTGCTGCTGACCCAGGACTGGCATCCGCCGGGACACCAATCCTTCGCCTCCGCCCACCCGGGGCGCCGGCCCTTCGAGACCATCCAGGCCGCCTATGGCGCGCAGACCCTTTGGCCCGACCACTGCGTCCAGGGGACGGAGGGTGCGGCCTTCCACCCCGAGCTCGACCTCACCCAGGCCGAGCTCATCATACGCAAGGGCTTCCGGCCGGAGATCGATTCCTATTCAGCCTTCTTCGAGAACGACCGCAAGACGGCGACGGGCCTTGGCGGCTACCTGCGCCAACGCGGCTTCACCCGGGTCTTCCTCGTGGGGCTGGCTACCGACTATTGCGTTCACTACTCGGCGGTGGACGCGGTCGGGGAGGGCTTCCAGGCGGTGGTCATCGAGGACGCCTGCCGCGCCATCGACCTCGACGGCTCGCTTGCCGAGGCCAGGGAGAACATGGCGAAGGCCGGGGTATCGTTCATCACCTCCGACCGCCTGTCCGCCTGAGCCCGGCCCCGGTGGGGCTCCCTGTTGCGCTGGGGGGCGGAGCCGGGAGGCTCAGGCCCACCCGGCTGCGCGGCCGCCCAAGGGGCCTCGATCGCGAGGCCCACCCATTCCGGCTAGGGGCTTATCGACCAGGGGCCTATCGACCAGGGGCCTATCGAAATGACCGGCCCCGGTTGCGACGGCCCTCCCGTTCCGCGGGATCAGAGCGCGCCCGGCGCGATACCGCTTCGCTCCAGCTGATCGATCAGCGCGCGCTTCAACCGTTCGAGCCCGGCGGCGGTCCCGGCCTCGCACCGGGCGACCAGAACGGCCTGGGTGTTCGAGGCGCGCAGCAGCCACCAACCATCGGCGGTCTCGACCCTGACCCCGTCGATATCGTTCAGCTTGGCTCCCGCCTCCCGCAGTCGGGCCTTGACCTCGTCGATCACCGCGAACTTGCGGTCCTCCGGACAGGCAAGGCGCAGCTCCGGCGTGTTGACGAGCTGGGGCAGCCGGTCGCTGAGCTCGGCGAGGCTGTCGCCCGAGCGGCTCAGGAGGCCGAGGAGTCGCACCGCGGCGTAAAGCGCATCGTCGAAGCCGTAATAGCGATCGGCGAAGAAGATGTGGCCGCTCATCTCGCCGGCAAACGGCGCCCCGGTCTCCGCCATCTTGGCCTTGATCAGCGAGTGGCCGGTGCGCCACATGAGCGGGCTGCCGCCGAGCCGCGAGATCTCGTCGAACAGAACCTGGCTCGCCTTCACGTCGGCGATGATGGTGGCGCCGGGCTTCTCGCGCAGGACCTCGCGGACGAGGATGGCCATCACCTGATCGGCCCACAGGATGCGCCCCTTGCCGTCGAGCACGCCGATGCGGTCGCCGTCGCCGTCCAGGCCGATTCCCAAGTCGCAGCCATCCCTGAGCACCACCTCTTTGAGCTGATCCAGGTTCTCGGCCACGGTGGGATCGGGGTGATGGGCCGGAAAGCGGCCGTCCACCGTCTCGTTGATGAGGATATGGCGGCCCGGCAGGCGGGCGGTGAGCCTGGCCATGACCTCGCCGGCGGCGCCGTTGCCCGCGTCCCAGACGGCGATGAGATCGCGCACGCCGTCATAGCCCTCGAAGAGACGGGCCACATAGGCGTCCATGACCGGGGCCTCGACGGCCCGGCCGGCACCCGAGCGGTAGGCGCCGCTGGCGGCGATCTCGCCCAGCCGCCGGATTCCGGGGCCGTAGAGCGGCATCGTCGCCAGCACCATCTTGAATCCGTTGTGATCGGGCGGAAGATGCGAGCCGGTCACCATCAGGCCGCCGTCGGCCGCGAGGTGATGGACGGCGAAATACAGCATCGGCGTCGGGCCCAATCCTATGCGCAGCACCTGGATGCCCGAGGCCGTCATGCCTTCGACCACGGCGGCTTCGAGCTCGGGCGAGCTCAGCCGGCCGTCATAGCCGACACAAACGCGCGCGCCTTCCTCGACCATGGCCGCGTAGGCGCGCCCCACGGCGCGGGCATCGTCTGCGTTGAGCGTCTCCCCCACGACGCCGCGGATATCGTACTCGCGCAGAACGGTCGGGTCGAAGACGTGGGACTCGGCCACGCCGCGGGCCTCAGGCCGGCGCCCCGGAGGGCCGTCCGAGGCAGCTGTAGGAAAAGCCGGCTGCGGCCATCTCCTCGGGATTGTATATGTTGCGCAGGTCGACCATCAGCGGGCGATTCATGAGCGATTTGACCCGGCCCAGATCGAGCGCCCGGAACTCGTTCCACTCGGTGAGGATGGTGAGCGCGTCGGCCTTCACCATAGTGTCATAGGCGTCCTCGCACCAGGCGACACCGTCCAACAGTTTGCGCGCCTCGGCCATGCCCGCCGGGTCGAAGGCGCGGACGGTGGCGCCGGCCTTCTGGAGCGCCGGCACGATGACCAGGCTGGGCGCGTCCCTCATGTCGTCGGTGTTCGGTTTGAAGGTGAGGCCCAGGACCGCGATGGTCTTGCCCGCGATCGAGCCGCCGCAGGCCTCGATGATCTTGTCGGCCATGCGCTTCTTGCGCTCGTCGTTAACCCGGACCACGGTCTCGAGGATATTGAACCGCGCCCCCGCCTCCTGCGCCGTCCGGAGCAGGGCCAGCGCGTCCTTGGGAAAGCACGACCCGCCATAGCCCGGTCCGGGGTGCAGGAACTTGCGGCCGATGCGGCCGTCCAGCCCCATGCCGCGCGCCACGTCGTGCACGTCGGCGCCGAGCTTGTCGCACAGATCGGCGATCTCGTTGATGAAGCTGACCTTGGTCGCGAGGAAGCTGTTGGCGGCGTACTTGATGAGCTCCGAGGTCTCGAGCGTGGTGAAGATGATCGGCGTCTCGATCAGATAGAGCGGCCGGTAGATCCGGCGGAGCACCTCCCGGGCCCGGGCGCTGTCGGTGCCGATGACGACCCGGTCGGGACGCATGAAATCGCCGATCGCCGAGCCTTCGCGCAGGAACTCGGGATTGGAGGCGACGTCGAAATCGGCATCGGGCCGGGCTTCGCGGATGGTCCGTGCGACCTGGCGGCAGGTGCCGACCGGAACCGTCGACTTGGTCACCACCACGGCGTAGCCGCTCAGGGCGCGCGCGATCTCCTCGGCCGCGCCGTAGACATAGGAGAGATCCGCATGGCCGTCGCCGCGGCGCGAGGGCGTGCCGACGGCGATGAACACGGCGTCGGCGCCGTCGACCGCGCCCGAGATGTCGGTGGTGAAGGAAAGCCGCCCGCCGCCCATGTTCGTCTGGACCAGGGAGTCCAGGCCCGGCTCGTAGATCGGCATCTCGCCCCGGTTGAGCTTCTCGACCTTGGCCTCGTCCTTGTCGACGCAGACCACGCTCACGCCGAACTCGGAGAAACAGGCGCCGGAGACCAGCCCGACGTAGCCGGCGCCGATCATGGCGATACGCATGGCTGTCTCCTACGGTTCTGGAAGGTCAGAGCCTATTTCAAAAGTCCGACGCGGCAGACGCTCAAATTGGCTCATGCCGACCTTCGGTTCGCCGCGTCCCGGCCATGTCCGGCTTTCGAAACAGCCGCTATATTTCAGCAAGCTCGGATTCGGGCTCCGCCGTCGCGCCCTCGGCGACGTAGCGGCGCAGCATGTCTCGAACCTCCTCGCTCAAGCCTGGCCGCTCCAGGGCGAAGGCGATGTTGGCCTCGAGGAACCCGGCCTTGTTGCCACAGTCGAAGCGCCGCCCTTCGAAGCGAAAACCGTGGAAGGGGCTCCGGCCGATCATCTGGGCGAGGGCATCGGTAAGCTGGATTTCGCCATCGACGCCGCGCTCCTGGCGGCCTAAGCGGTCGAACACCTCGGGCTCGAGGATATAGCGCCCGACAATCGCAAGCGTCGACGGCGCCGCCTCCAAGGCTGGCTTCTCGACCAGCCCGCGCAGCTCGACCAGGCGGCCGTCATCGCGGCCGATGTCGACGATGCCGTAATGGACGGTATCCGCCGGGGCCACCTCCATGACCGCGAGCATATTGCCGCCGGTCCCACCATAGGCCTCGATCATCTGCTTGAGACACGGGGTCTCGGACAGGATCAGGTCGTCGGCGAGCAGGACGGCGAAGGGCTCGTCGCCGACCAGGTTGCGGGCGCACCAGATGGCGTGGCCCAGGCCGAGAGGCTCCTGCTGGCGCGTGTACGCGACCTGTCCGGGCGCCGGCAGATATTCGGTGGCCGCCTTCAATTCGTCGTTCTTGCCCCGGGCGCGGAGAGCCTCGACGAGTTCCCCGCTGTAATCGAAATGGTCCTCGATCGCCGTCTTGCCGCGTCCGGTGACGAAGATGAATTCCTCGATCCCGGCGGCCTTGGCTTCCTCGACGGCATACTGGATCAGCGGCTTGTCGACGACCGGCAACATCTCCTTGGGCATGGCTTTGGTGGCGGGCAAGAACCGGGTGCCCATGCCGCCCACCGGAAAGATCGCCTTGCGTACGCGCTTGTTCATGGCTCTCGACTTGCCGGGCGTGCGCCGCGGCCCGCAACCGGGCGGCCCTCGGGAGCGCGCCAACGGCGCTGTTGTGCCACAGCCGGGGCGGGGGACGCAAGCCGGGCGTCAACCGCCCAGAAGGACATCCTTGGCCTGGTTGATCTTCGCGGCGATGTAGGTGGAGCCGCCGTGATCTGGATGAATCTTGGTCATAAGCTTGTGGTGGGCTTCCTTGATCGCCTCCTCGCTCGCCCCCGGTTTGACGCCGAGGACCTCGCAGGCCTCCGCGCGGGTCATGGCGCCACCGCCGAAGCCGGCCTGGCCCGCGGCGGCGGTCGCCGCCCGCTCGCGCCATTCGGACCCGTGGGCGCGCTCGAGATAGGTCTCGAGCACCGCGGCCGACTGTTGGTCGCCGGCGCGGCACTCCTCGAGCAACGACAAGAGCTCCTCGAGATTCAAGTCGCCGAGCTCCCGTCCTTCGAAGGCGCCGCGGAGCACGATGCCGGACATGGCGCCGGTGTCGTGGTTGAGCGTCATGCGCAGGTACTGGGTCTCGATCTCGGAGGTCTGGCCCGGCGACGGCCCGCGCGCGCTCTTCGCCAGGTTCGCCACCGCGCGCAGGCGCGAGAGCCAGGGCAGCAGCACGAACAGGATCATGGGAATCCAGGACCAGCGGCCGGCCACCGCCAGGTAGAGGCCGAGCCCCACGGCCAGGATGACCGCCGCCCAGCGCACCGTCGAGACCATCTTCTTGGGATCGGCGCTCAAAAACCACCGGCCTATGAGAATGATGCCGATCAACAGCGCGATGCCGAGGACTACATAGGGGAACACCGCCGCGGGCCTATCGAATCTGGTGGGTGATCTGCAAGACCGTCCCGCCCTTGCGCTTGCCGTAATCCTCGAGCGCCTGCCGGCCGCCGGCGGCATAGACCGCGACCGCGCTCAACAGCTCGCGCAGCTGCTTGGCGCTTGACGGGTCGAAATGGCAGTAGGCGCCGCCGGTGAGCCGCGCGATTTGCTTGAAGGCGCGCATGGCGATGGGCTCGTGGCCCTCGTGGAACAGGAACGCCGGCACGCCCAGCAGCCCCAGCTCGCCCGCCAGGTGGCAGAGCGCGTCCACGTCCTCCTCCATGCAGTCGCCGACGAGCACCAGGGCGTTGACCTTGCGCTTCTTGGCCTCCTTGATCGCGTGACGCAGCACCTTGGCGATCTGGGTCCGGCCGCCGAGGCAGAATACCGAGGTCATGCGGCGCACCAGATCGGCGGAGTTCGTCAGCCACGGGCTGGCGCTGAACTCGCCGAAACCGCGGTAGTAGACGAGCTGGATATCGAGCCCGCCCAGGGCCGCGGTCTCGGTGAACATCTCGCCCTGAATATGGCAGGCCTGATCCCAGGCCGGCTCGCGGCTCGCGGTGGCGTCGAGGGCGAAAACCAGCCGTCCCCGGGTGCCGGGCGCCTTGGTCACCGGGACCGCCGTCACCTTCTTGAGGAACAGCTCGACCTCGGCGTGGGTCGATTTGCTCGGCAGCTTGGCGTTGTCCTTGCCCATGGGCGATGGATCCGCTTGTCAGCCTTTTTCACATAATATCAAACCCGCGCCGTTCCAACCTCCCCTGAGCCGCCGCCTCGCCGCATTCGGCCTCGGGCGATGACGGCTTCGCGGGTTGATAGGCCATCGCGCCCCCTAATCGTGCGTCCCTACGGCGAAGGCCGGCGCGGCGGGCTGGGTGTAGGAAGCCCGGCTTTTCCGCGGCCAAGCCTAGCCGCGCCGGTCGGTACCTGTCCGCCGTACTGCTTCGGCAGGCGGATAAGCCGGCGCCTCTTCTCAGGGCGCCGAGAAGACTATGTTCCCCTGTCTGTCGAACAAACCGAGGGCGGGTTCTGCCTCTATCAGGGCCAGCCCCACTCGCAAGTTCTCGTTCGCGTCGCGCAGGTATAGGCCGGGTCCTCCCTCCGTCGCTTCCAGCATCACTCGCTCCGTGCCATCCGCGTCGAACAGGGTGAGGACGGTGCCTTCCTCCGATGAGATCAGCAACGCCCGCACGTTGCCATCCGGGTCGTGCAGGCTGAGGCCACCCCCTGACTCCGTCGCGGTCAGTATCGCGCGCGGGGTCCCGTACGCGTCAAGCACGATGAACTCTCGCGCCTCTATGGTCTCGGGCACGGGCGCGGCCTGGCCCATGAGCAGGACGGCGGAGACCAAGAGCAGGGCCGCGGCCCCGGCGTATTTGAACCTCCGGTTCTGCTTCTCCAGCTTGTCCAGCCGTTCCGCCACGGCCGAAAGGGTCAGCGTTCCTTGCGTCATGGCTCCCTCCTACGGTTCGTTCGCCTCTAAAGTTTAGGCCTCAGGGAACGGCGAGGCCGAAAGAACGTGGTTGATCCTATCCGGCAGGTGGCTATCGAAACAAGGGCCGTAGGGACTAGGGCGACGCCCGTACATCCCGGGCTGTCGGTTCTGGCGGCGTATGTTTGGCCCGATTTTCTGTGCGCCACCGCTGCGGGGCGGGCAAGAAAGCCCGGGGGCGGTGGAGTCCTCGTTTCGAACGTTTGTATAAAGTATAAATAGCCGTGGTCACCGCTACTGCGGAGGCCTTGACTCCTGCTGTGCCACGTCGACGACGCTCAGGTTGTCACAGCTACAGCGCGGTGTCATATTAACGAAGGGCCAATAATTGACCCCTGACAGCCGATCCTTCGCGGGGCCGGTTGTCGCCCGAAGTCAAGGAGACAGCCAAGTGGATAGAGCGTTGCGCTGCTACGCGGAAGGCCGCGACGGCGAGTGGGAGGCCATTTGCCTGGACCTGGATATCGCGGTTCAGGGCAAATCGTTCGAGGAGGTCTTTCAATCCCTCGACGAGGCCGTCAATCTCTATCTCGAGTCCACCTCGGGCCTGCCGGAGGTTGAGCGCGCTCGTTTCTTGAATCGGGCAACACCTCTCTCCGTTAGACTGAAGTTCCTGGGCTACGCCTTGCGGTCGCTTTTCGATGATCGCGGCAAGGGCGATTACCGCCACCAGTTCACGATGCCGCGCGCCGCGTAGTTCCGAGGCCTTCATCGGAACAGCTTTTTGCTCAAGCCCGACTGCCGAATCATCGAATCGAATACACCCGGCCTGATATCATCGCTTTCCCGGTGGCCGGCGACAACGACGATACGGGTCTTGCCGCCAACGACGCCTTTGTAGATGCGGTGGCTCCCCCGTTGGCGGTCCAGCTCAAATCCGTGGTCCAGAAGGATGCGGATAAATTGTCGAAACTTCATGGCTGTCGTCTTCGGTAAGAGGCCTTCGGCCTCCCCAACATAGCCGCAAAACAGAGCGCCGGGCACCCGGACACTGTCCGGGGGAAGCCTTCGATCCGCAAACGTGGCTGGAAATTCCAGGGGCCATAGTTGGAATCACTCTAAGAGCCCCGTGAATCCGGCAGAAATTCCAACGCGCGAAATGGAGCGCCACGGCTGGCGTTCGGCGCTCGGCCGCCGGGCCTGAGGCTATTTGAGGCTATTCGACGTGGATCGCCGCCTCGGGGTAGAAGGCGTGGAAGGCGAAGGCGAAATCGACGCCGTAGGGGATGTCCACCGGGCCGTCCGGCGTCTGTTTCTGCACCACCACGTTGCCGACGTCGAACCCGCCTCGGATCAGCGGCGTGTCGAGGGCCGAGTTCTGGCCCGGCTCCCAGGTGATCACGATGTCATCGCCGACCCTGATCGTCCCCCTCTCGCGCACCAGGTCGAGGCTCCAGGCCTCCCCGTCGATGGTGACCACCCGGGCCAAGGGCGCGATGTCTTCGGGCAGCTTGCCTTTGAAGAAGCGTCCGTAGGGCGCGTCCTGCGAGTCATAGTAGTCATACGGGTTCTCGCCATAGCGGGAGGAGAGCCCGCCTTGCGGCACCAGCACCCTGCCCTCCGGCGCGCGGGCGCGGAACCGGGCCATGGATTCGATGCGCGCGGGCACGATTTCAAGGCGCTCGCCGGTCATGGCACCGACGATTCCCTCGCCCAGGAACTGCTGCCACCAGCTCTCGGTCTGGCGGTCGTACATGATCAGGTCCGAGTAGCGGAGCTTGCCGGTGGTGCCGAAGTCGAGCACCCGGCCGGCGAGGCGGCGGTCGAAGACGATGGCCGTGTTGCACAGCGGACAAAAGGTCACCGCCACCGGCACGCCGCCCACCGTGTCGTTGACGATCTCGTGCCGCATCAGAACCTGCAGCGGATAGGCGCGGAAGTCGCCGTTGATGCCGATGCCGATGACCGGCTCGGTGTCGGCCAGGTGATCGGCCTCGGCGACGGGAATGAACCGGGGATCGTCGATGGCGGGAATCGCGTCCTTGTGGAGGACGTCGACGATTTCACCGAGGTCGATCGAATGGCGCGAGAAGTCCGTGTTGGGCCACTCCTGACGCCAGTAATCGGGGCTGGAGGAGGCGCCCGGCACGATCGCGAACACCAGCGTCGCCGCGGCGCCGGCGCCGAGCAGCGCCTTCCAGTGCCGACGCAAAGCGGACGGGCTCACCTTCATGGATGCACCTCCAGGCCCAGTTTTCCCGCCGCCGGCGGCGGGAAGCAAGGAAAACCGGGTCACGTTTTGGTGAGCCCCGGTGAACCCAGGGCCGCCGACGAGCCTAGGTGTCCCGGCCGGCCAGGATTTTCCGGCTCAGGGGGCGAGCCCGCTCTGGAGCGCCGCCAGCACCTCGCCCACGGGCGCGCTCAGCACCTTTGGCGGAATCCGCAGCACCGGCAGCCGGATCAACGAGTTCGTCTTGAGCCGCGAGCGCTGCGCCGGCGACATGGTTGCGACGAATCTCTTGGAGTTCCTGAGCTCGACGCAGATAGTGATCTTGATCCGGATGCCGGTCATATAGACCTTCCGGATCTCACCCCAGGGAACGACGTCCAGATCCCAATCCCGGAACCAGATCCCCTTGTCGCTGACGGTCATGCGCGGGCGCTTGTCCGCTACCGTCCGCACGGTCATCACCAGGACGCCGCCGCCGCCGGCGAGGAGAACGAGGCCGAGGAGCAGGTGGTCCGGGACGAACGATTCGGGCACCAGCAGAAGCCCGACGCCGGCGGTAAGAAGGAAGCCGGCCACGATCTTGCCGTGAAGCGTGTTGGTGTGAAAGCTGTAGGACGTGGTTTCGCTCATGCCCTCGCGCCCGATGCGCCGGTGCTACGCGTTCAAGGCCGATTATAGCCGCCGCGCGGCAGCCGGCAATGGCCGGCGCCCATCCGGGGCTTGTGAAAGCGCCCAAGGCTCCCGCGAGGGCCGAGGCCCGGGTCAGATAGCGCCGGCCTTACAGCCGGGCAGCGCCGCCCTTACAGCCGCGCCAGCCGTTCGGTCAAGAGGGCGAAGAAGCCGTCGGCGTCGATGCGGTCGATGACGGTGGCGTTGGCGGGCCGGTCCGTCGAGCCCCACCAGTCGACCACGGTTCGGCCCATGTTCAGCTCGCTCGCGGTTTCGATCGCCACGTGAACCTCGCGCCCGGCGAACAGGTCCGGAGCGAGCAGGTAAGCGATGACGCAGGGATCGTGCAGCGGCGCGCCGGCCAGGCCGAAGCGCTCGGCGTTCCGCTTCCCGGAAAACGCGAGCATGCCGGCCACCGCCGCCGCCACCGGCGTGCCGATGGCCCGAATGGCGGCGAGCCGCTCCGGCGTGGTCAGCGCCTGGTGGGTGACGTCGAGGCCGAGCATGGTGAGCTTCACCCCGGCCGTGAACACGGTCTCGGCCGCGTGCGGGTCGGTGTGGATGTTGAACTCCGCCGCCGGCGTCGTGTTGCCCGCGCCGATCGCCCCGCCCATCAGCACGATCCCGCTGATCTTGGGCAGGATGCGGGGCTCCTTGACCATCGCCACGGCGATGTTGGTCAGGGGGCCGGTCGGGCACAGGGTCACGCCGTCCTCATGGCCGAGCAGTGTGGCGATGATGAAATCGACGGCGTGCTCGTCCTGAAGCTTCATGGTTGGCGCGGGCAGGTCCGCGCCGTCGAGGCCGGTTTTTCCATGGACGTGTTCGGCGGTCCGCAAGGGCCTCACGGTCGGCCGCGGGCAGCCGGCGAAGACCTTGACGTCGGACCGGCCGGCGAGCTCGCAGATCTTGCGCGCGTTCTCGGCCGTGAGTTCCAGGGCCACGTTGCCCGCGACCGTGGTCACCCCCACGACCTCCAGCTCTTGCGGCGAGGCGAAGGCCAGCAGCAGGGCGACGGCGTCATCCTGCCCGGGGTCGCAATCGATGATGATCGGGATCATTGCAAACGCTCAGGACCGCAACATGCGGGCGTCAGAGAGCGAAGCCCGCCCCGGCCCGTGCCCTCCCCGCCGGCGATCAGACCAAGGGCGAAGGAGGCTTCGAGACATTCGGTGCCCGGTGCCCGGGGGCTCGTGTCATTGGCGTCCACGACCACGGGAAGACCGTGCCGGCGGGTAACTTTCGAACGATTCAGGGTGCATTTTGCTAAATGTTTGCAAATTTACACCGGGCATAGTAAATGCCTTTCAGGGCGCTTGTGGTAGGGGAGAGGAGCACAATCGGCACGTGATGCTCTCCCGTCGATTAGGTGGCCTCCGCTTAGGTGGCTTCGCGAAAAGGAGGGGAGAAAATGTTTGGGATGGACTTCATCAGTTTCCTCATTCTGCTCGTCATCAGCGTCGTCGTCTCCGCGATTCTGCACTTTGGCTTCAAGTACCATGTCACCCCGGGAATCTGGTCTTTCTGCTCCAAGGTCGTGGTCGGTTGGCTCGGCGCTTGGCTGGGGACGCCGATAGGCGGCCACTGGTTTGCCAACGTCGTCTACGAACACAGTGTCTTCGTTGATGGTGCCTTGGTTACCAGGCATATATATATCATTCCGGCGATCTTGGGCTCGCTTGCGCTCCTGATCTTGGTTATCGATATCGCCAAGATGTGGGTAGGCCGCAAGTCGGACAGCGCTTAGGTGCTACAAACTTAGGGTGCTGCAGGCCGGCTGGCCTTAGCCGGGAAACCAGGCCGAGCCCAGCCGGCATCTCTTTTCGCCATGTCCGTGCCCCTTATCGGATGGACGGGGGCGACGGGCTGGGTGTTTCCTAACGAAGCGACGATCGGCGGGGATCGGAATGGTCTGGGGTTAAGCATCCCCCGCCGGCCCCGGCCGAACCGACTCCAAGCCACGCCGTTCGGCGCCCGCGATGCGCCCGGCGCGCCGGTGTCCGACATCGTCGCCTCCTGGGGCCCGGTGCCCGACAGGCCCTCCCCGCCGAACGGCTGCACCCCGACCACGGAGCCGGCCATGGAGCGGTTGAGATAGGCGTTGCCGACGCGAA
>JACZXZ010000058.1 GCA_022571365.1 Pseudomonadota bacterium
GCCTATTTGTAGTGCCTAAATCAATAAAGCCTTATATACCCTTTAAATAGGGCTTTTAAGAGGCAGAAAAGCCCATATTTGACCTTTTCAGAATGCTAAAGCTTATAAAGGATAAATAGAGTTAAAGTGTAGTGCCTAAATAGTGTTACTGTCACTGAATGACAGTATGTATATGTTACTGTATCTTAGTGACAGTAACAGTATGAATTCCCTTTGAACAGCGAGGGTAAAACGCTGTTATTACTGTTTGTTCTGTTACTTAGTGACAGTATATGAGTGTTACTGTATCTTAGTTACAGTGAGTAAGTTTAGGCACTACAATTTGGGCATTTCAACAAATCTCCAGATAGTAGTTAGAGAGTGAGTTGTAAATTAGCTGATACAGAAATCGTAGATTTCTGAAGTAAATAGATTATATAAATATATTCACGAATTGGAGGATGAGTGTAAAGTTTAAATAGTACAGTGTATTCCAATAATCAAGACCTACTAAGGTTAATAGTGAGTGTGTTCTGTATGTAAGACTTTAGTAGTAGTGGTAAATCTTCTTCTTTCTCTCTTTCTTTCTTTTGCGCTCTCTCCGCTTTGGGCAGCAGACGAGCGCTTTGATTCGGAAAGCCGGACCAGAGGTCTGACTTGGGGCTGGGGACATTCCTGGTCCCCTGGATTTCCAGGATATGGTCACACCAGCACCGATATTGCCTTTTTCGCTTTTCACCCTCAAATGGGGTGGTTTGTAACCGATCGACTGGAACTTTATGGAGAGGCCACGCTGCTGCTCTATCATGAGCCGGAGGCGGCTGTTGCCGCTGGGCTGGCAGGGCTGGCCGGACGTTATCACTTCTGGAACAATCGAAGCTGGGTTCCCTTTGTCAGTGCCGGAGCCGGCTTGATTTGGACCTCTTTAGAGGTCGTGGAAATCGACCGAATTTTCAATTTCCAGGTTCTTTTCGGGGCGGGACTCCGGCTGATCCCCCGAAAGGGACCCACGTGGGTATTCGAGTTTCGCAATTACCACATCTCGAATGCCGGCACGGCGGGAGAAAATCTAGGCATTAATGCAGCCACCCTTCTGGTTGGGGTCAACTGGATTTTGGGCTGAGCCGCACGACAGCACGAAAGCACGACAGCACGAACTCACCCGCATATAATGGGGGCCCCATGATTATTAAGAATTCGACCTTACGCCTCAAGACAGAGGGATTCTGCCATGTGGTGAACATCACCGATGAGGTGCAGAGTCAAGTGAACGAAAGTGAGATTGAAAGTGGGAATGTGACGGTATTCGTGGTCGGTTCTACAGCGGGAATCACCGTAGTGGAGTACGAGCCCGGCCTGGTCAAGGACCTGGAGGGGATTCACTTAAGCCGGGCCGCGGCCGAGAGGCCGGTTCGCGCCGGCGCGCCGCCACCCGATGCGCCGGAACCAACGGGCGCGGGAATTCAAGCGCTTCGATCCGGGCGACAACGGCCGGCCGGTGTGGCTGACGCCGCGCCGGGTCGAGATTCCCAGGCGCCGACGCGCCCGCCATCAAGATCCCAGAGGCGGGTGCGGCCCCCGCTTAAACCGCGGGGATGGGCGCGGCCAGCGGCAGCGGCAGCGGTCCCGCCCAAAGGCCCCTGTTGGGACCTACTCGACGATCTTCCAGCTGCCGTCCGGCTGCTGGCAGGCGGTACCGTAAGCCTCCTCGGTCTTGCCGCCGATGGTGACGGTCTGCTGGTACTCCCGGCAATAGGAGCCGTCGGAATCGTAGCCGTCGCGCACGGCCGTAACGGTGCCCGAATGGCCGCTGTCGGGATTGTTCCAGGTTATGGTCTGGCCGAGCTGCGTGTCCTGAGCTTGCTGAGCGGCCTGCTGGGCGTACAGCTGGTCGGCCTTGTCGAGGGACTTGCCAACCTCGCTGCCGACGAAGGCGCCGAGCAAGGTGCCGATGGCGACCGCCGCGAGCTGGCCTCCGCCGGAGCCGATCTGAGAGCCCGCCAGCGCCCCGAGGCCGGCGCCGACAAGCGTGCCGCCCGTCTGCTTCGGGCCGTATTGCTCGGCGCAGGCGGTGAGTACGAACGCGAGGAGGACCACCGTCGCAATCCTGGTGAGTTTCATGGGTCTGTGTCCCTGTTGTTGTGACCGGATGGAAATGGTTTCTACTCTCTGTCGTCAGTATGGAGCAAATCACAAACTATTTACATAATGATCCGGATCGGCCGGTAAAAGGCTTCTCGTCCGGCCGCCAGCCACCGAGGCGCCGCCGCGCCTTGGGCCGCGCCGGACTTTGGGACCGCGCCGGACTTTGGGCCGCGCCGGGCTTTGGGGCCGAAACGCCCTTCCTACCACCCTTTTCCTACCACCCTTCGCGTTCGAGGTCGGATTTCGAGGATAAGATGAGGATAAGATAAGGAGCATATCGGCGCGTTCCGGTGCTTTTCTAGGAGGTGGCGCGCCGGCCCGCAGTGACGGCTGTCACAAGGATTTGAACCGGGCCGCGGCGGGGCGGTCGCTGGCCGCTTTTCCTGAAGCCAAGCCGGACAAGCGGGACAGGCCGTCGGGCGGGCGATCGGGCGAAGCGGCGAAGCGGAGGGTTGGGCGGCCGGGGTGGCGATCTCCCGGTGAGGGAGGTCGGGGATGCGCCGGTTCCCTCGCTTGCAAAGGCTGCCCCTGGCCGTTTCGTCGTTGGCGGGCCGGCGCAGGTGCGGGGACGATGCCGGCCGCAGGTGGAATTTTGCGATTTTCATGGTTAAAACCCCTCTATCGTGTCGAGGAGCGACCCGAAGGTTTTCTTGAACGGTGGCTGAATCCATTTTCCGAATTTGACCTGAGGGTGGGAGAAACGGGGGAAGATTCCGCTAAACTCACTGTATCCTCGAGTCGGTGAGGTAGTCGTGTAGGCCCTTGAAATGCGCAAGACCGAGCAGACGGACCCGATCGCCCTGTTCCAAAGCTGGTACAAGCAAGCGGAGCGAAGCGAGCCCTCGCTGCCCAATGCCGTGAGCCTGGCGACGGCGGACAAGAACGGGGTGCCGTCGGCCCGGATGGTGCTGCTCAAGGCCGTGGACGAGCGCGGCTTTGTCTTCTACACCAATTGCGAAAGCCGCAAGGGTTTGGAGCTGCGCGCCAATCCCAGGGCGGCGTTGTGCTTCTATTGGAAATCCCTCAACCGGGAGGTGCGGGTCGAAGGCCCGGTCGAGGAGGTCGGCGCCGAAGAGGCCGAGGCCTATTTCGCGACCCGCGACCGCGGGGCCCAGATCGGAGCCTGGGCCTCGCTCCAGTCGCGCCCGCTTCCCAGCCGGTTCGAGCTCGAAAAGCGGGTCGCCCGGTACGCCGCCAAGTTCGCCGTCGGCAAGATCCCGCGGCCGCCCTACTGGTCGGGGTTCCGGGTCGTGCCGGAGTGCATTGAGTTCTGGCGGCAACGGCCGTTCCGCTTGCACGAGCGCATCCTCTATCGCCGCGTCGCGGACGGCTGGTCGACCGAAAGACTATATCCTTGACGGCGCCGTCGCTCGCCGCCGGCTAAAGCAGTGGGGCATCCCCGGGATGGCGGAAGCAAAGACGATTGAGGACCAGAACGCGCGGCTGATGCGGCGCGCCACCTACGCCTCGGTGTCGGTGGCGGGAATGCTGATCGCGGTCAAGTCCGCCGCCTGGCTGCTCACCGACTCGATCGCCATGCTGTCCACGCTGATCGATTCGCTGTTCGACGCCGCGGCCTCCCTGGTCAACCTGATCGCAGTCGGACAGGCGCTCAAGCCGGCGGACCGCGCGCACCGTTTCGGCCACGGCAAGGCCGAGCCGCTCGCCGGTCTCGGTCAGGCGGCCTTGATCGCCGGCTCGGCGGCGTTCCTCCTGTTCGAGGCCGGCCACCGGTTGTTCCAGCCCCGGCCGATCGACAACAGCGCCATCGGCATCGGCGTGATGGTATTCGCTATCGTGCTCACGCTGGTGCTGGTGCGCTTCCAGCGCTATGTCGTGGGGAAGACCAAATCGATCGCGATCAGCGCCGATTCCCTCCATTACGTCAGCGACCTGCTGGTCAACACCGGGGTCATCGTGGCGCTGGTGCTGGTGACGACGCTGGGCTGGCTGTGGGTCGATCCCGTATTCGGCTTGGCGGTCGCCGTCTTTGTCCTTTACAACGCCTGGAAAATCGTCGCCCGGGCGCTGGACATGCTGATGGACCGGGAGCTGCCCGACGAGGATCGCGCCCGCATCCGCGAGATCGTGCTCGGCCACGCCGAAGTGCGCGATATGCACGACTTGCGCACCCGGAGCTCGGGCCGCGACACTTTCATCCAGCTGCATCTGGAACTGGACGGCGATCTGACGCTCAACCGCGCCCACCGGATATCCGACGCGGTCGAGGCCAGAATCCGCGCGGCCTTCCCCGGGGCCGAGGTCATCATCCACCAGGACCCGGCGGGCATCGAGGAGGAGCGGGCCACCTTCACGGGTTAAGCCACCCGGCCGCGCGGCCGCGATGCGTGCCCGCCTCGATCTGGGTAAAACCAAGAGGCTCGCCTCCCGGCCGGGCGGGCCGGCCGGACAGACCCGCCGGCATCGGCCAGGCCGCCGACGGTCGCGCCAGCACGGCGCAACAGGTAAGAAGTTGAGCGGGCCAACGGGAGACGCTTCGCGGATGTGGCGGCTTCGAGTCCTTTGCGTCACGCCCGAGGCCTCAGGTGGTTCTGGCGTCGGCTCGCGTTTTCACCTAATTTCACACCATGGACGCGGACCGCAAGACCCTCATTCTCACCGGCGCCTCGCGCGGCATCGGCCACGCGACGGTCAAGCGCTTTTCCGACGCGGGCTGGCGCATCATCACCTGCTCGCGTGAGGACATACCCCCCGAGTGCCAGCGCGATCCCCGCTGGACCGATCACATCACGGTGGATCTGACCGACCCCCGGAGCACCGCCCAGTTCATCGAGCAGGCCGGCGCGCTCTTGGACGGCGGGCCGCTCAACGCCCTTGTCAACAACGCCGCGGTCTCGCCCAAGACTCCGTTCCAGGAGCGCCTCGGCTGCCTCAACGCCGAGATCGCCGACTGGCGCCAGGTGTTCGAGCTCAACCTCTTTGCGCCGCTGGCGCTCGCCCGTGGCTTTGCCGCGGCCTTGCACAAGGGGAGGGGGGCGATCGTCAATATCACCTCGATTGCCGGCCACGCGATCCATCCCTTCGCGGGCTCGGCCTACTCGACCTCGAAGGCGGCGCTGTCGGCGCTGACCCGCGAGCTGGCGGCCGAGTTCGCCGAGCTCGGCGTGCGCGTCAACGCCGTGGCGCCGGGCGAGATCGAGACCGAGATGGTCGGGCCGGAATACGATGCCCTCATTCCGCGCATCCCGCTCCACCGCATGGGCCAGCCGGGGGACGTGGCGGCGACGGTCTACTACCTTTGCTCCGAGGACGCGAGCTACGTCACCGGCACCGAGATCTTCGTCACCGGCGGCCAGCACCTGCTTTGAAGGGGCGTATCGCTGCGACGAGAATGGCCAAAACCTAAAGACCCCCTCTCCCTCGGGGAGAGGCTCGGGGTGAGGGAAAAGCGGAGCACAGCCGTTTGTGGAGCGCGCCATGAGCGAATACGAGAGGATTAAGGAGTTTCATACCAAGCTGGTCGGCGTCACCCATGACAATGACGACGGCACGTCGCGCCAGAAAATCATTGGGCGGTGTCGGATCGGAGAGAATCTGAAATTGGTCCGGCAGCCGAACAATATTTACGATTCGAATGCCGTTGCCATATGCCGCGAGTCCGGGGAACAGGTCGGCTGGCTGTCGCGCACGGTTGCCGAGGAGATAGTCCGACGCGGCAAGGAAGGAGAGCAGTTCTCGATTGAGATCAGTGATCTTACGGGCGGCACACGATCGCGGCCGACGCTCGGCGTGAACGTAAAGATTGGTGTTTGCAAGATCTGACGCCGGTCGCGCGGACGCATTTCCCTCTCCCCCGAAGGAGAGGGGGCGATAGCGATAGCGCTTTATCACTCTAATCTGACATTGCAAAGGGCGGCTCGAGCCGCCCTTGCTCCTGAGAGCTTCCCGGCGCGCCTAGACCCGTTCGCGGAAACCTTTAAACCAGCCGAGCCGGGTCTCGACCTGGCCGATGTCGTGGTCGAGCCAGGCCCTGAGATAGCCCTCGCCGCCGTCGTCCGCCCGCAGGTCGCGCAGGCGGGCGAGCTCGGTCTCGCTCATCTCGATCAGCACGTCGATCTGATCCCGCCGGGCCTCGGCGTCCAAGCGGTGGAGGTGGCGCATCTTGAGGGCGACGATCAGCCTGTTGATGCCGTCGACCGGGGTGCGGACGTTGGAGCAGAGTAGCTCTTTCAAGGCCGTCCGCCCGGCCTCGGTGATCCGGAGCAGGGCGTTGTCGTGCATGCCTGAGCCGTCGACCGGTTCGACCAAACCCTCGTAGCGCAACAGCTCGATGGAGGTGCCGAGGATGTCGAGGGACGGCCCGGTGATGCGGCTCGCGAACTGGCGCACCTCTTTGGCCAGATCACCATAGCGCCTCGGCCGCTCAGCCAGCATGCCGAGGGCGGCGAGCCGGGTCGCCTCCGTCGGGATCAAGGTGTTGTCGCGATACATTGGCTGCTCTGTCGCCACTCCGCGTTGAAGCCAGCTAAAACATAATGCCACAAATCGGCCCGTTTGAGGCCAGGAATCTATTGGTTGCCCCGGGGCCGCTGATTGACTTAGGCGCCGCCGCCGGCGCGCCCGGGCTTAGGGCCTGGGGGAGCGACGGGCTGGATCAGGCCACGCGTTTCAGACGCAGCTCGCTCCACACCTCGGCCAGCGCCGCCACCAGCCGATCCATCCTCTCATCGTCGTGCAGTGGCGTCGGCGTCAGGCGCAGCCGCTCGGTGCCGCGCGGCACGGTCGGATAGTTGATCGGCTGGATGTAGATCTTGTGCCGGGTGAGCAGCGCGTCGCTCGCCTGCTTGCACAGCCGGGGATCGCCGACCAGCACGGGCACGATGTGGCTCTTGGACGGCATCATCGGAATCCCGGCCTCCCGGAGCCGGCGTCTCAGGGTCGCCGCGCGTTCCTGGTGGCGCTCGCGCAGGGCCTGATTGGTCTTCAGGTAGCTGACGCTGGCAAGCGCCCCGGCCGCGATCGCCGGGGGCAGGGCGGTCGTGAAGATGAAGCCCGGCGCGTGGCTGCGCACCACGTCGACCAGCGCCGCCGAGGCGGCGACATAGCCGCCCATCACGCCGAAGGCCTTGGCCAGCGTCCCCTGGATCACGGTGAGCCGGTCCATGATCCCTTCGCGTTCGGCGACGCCGGCGCCGCGCGGGCCGTACATGCCGACGGCGTGAACCTCGTCCAGGTAGGTCATGGCGCCGTGGCGTTCGGCAACCTCGCAAATCTCAGCGATCGGCGCTATGTCGCCCTCCATCGAATAGATCGATTCGAACGCCACCAGCTTGGGCCGCTCGGGCTCGGTCTCGGCGAGCAGCCGGTCGAGATCGGCCACGTCGTTGTGGCGGAAGATCTTCTTTTCCCCCCGGCTTTGGAGGATGCCCTGGATCATCGAGGCGTGATTGAGGGCGTCGGAGAAGATCACCGTGCCGGGCATGAGCCGGGCCAGCGTCGAGAGCGTCGCCTCGTTGGCGGTGTAGCCCGAGGTGAACAACAGCGCGGCCTCCTTGTCATGCAGGCTGGCCAGCTCGCGTTCCAGCAGCACGTGGTAGTGGTTGGTGCCGGAGATGTTGCGGGTGCCGCCGGCGCCGGCGCCGCATTTGCGAAGCGCCTCGGCCATGGCGTCCAGAACCACCGGGTGCTGGCCCATTCCCAGGTAGTCGTTCGAACACCAGACGGTGACTTCCTCGGTCCCGTCCTCGCCATAGCGGGTCGCCTGGGGGAAAGCGCCGGCGTGGCGCTCCAGGTCGGCGAAGACGCGGTAGCGATTCTCCGCCTTGATCGCCTGGATGGCATCGCGGAAGAAGGCCTCAAAATCCATCGGATGCCGCTCCTGGTCCTGGGCTCCTAAGGCGCGGTGCGCAACGAGTCTCGGGACCCTGTATTGATATGGGGCGAATAAGGCCGGGGGTCAAAAACGGCCGCGGTTTTCCGTTTTGCGACGAAAGCGGCGGCAGCCGTGCCGGTACCGACGTGCCGGCGCCGAACGGACTCCCCTGGCCAGCATCTCCCCCGTCCACGGGCCTGGTGACGGAACGGGCCTGGTGACGGAAAGGACGCGCGAGGGGGCGCCGTGCCGCCGCGCGGCCATGGCTCAAGGCCTGCCCGGCAGCATGCCATGCCATGTGCCATGGTCGAGGACGTCTTGATGAGCGGTGCCTGGACGCCGCTTAGACAACCTAGGCCAACCCCTCCTTGCGTACCCACGCCTCGGTGTCGTTCAGCGCCTTGCCGAATCGCACCAGCATCTCGTCGATCTCCTCCCCGGTCATGATGAGAGGCGGCGAGAAGGCGATGGTGTCTCCCAACGCGCGGACGATGAGGCCGTGTTTCAGCGTTTGTTTGCTCAGATAAATGCCGACGGTGCCGGCCGGGTCGAAAGGTTCCTTCGTCGCCTTGTCTTTGACCAGTTCGACCGCGGCGACCAGTCCGATGCCCCTCACCTCACCGATCAGCGGGTGGTCGGCGAGACGCCGGAGGCCGTCCTGCAGCCGCGGCGCGACCCGGCGCACATGGCCGACGATGTCGCGTTCCTCGTAGATTTTCAGGGCCTCGAGGGCGACGGCGACGCAAACCGGATGGCCGGTGTAGGTGTAGCCGTGGCCGAAGATGCCGATCTTCTCGCTCTCCTTGACCAGGGCCTGGTATATCGGCTCGGAAATCAGCACCGCGCCGAGTGGGAGATAGGCCGAGGTGAGCGCCTTGGCCATGGTCATGATGTCAGGCTTGAGGTTGAAGGTCTCGCAGCCCCAAAGATTGCCGGTGCGCCCAAAGCCGCAGATCACCTCGTCGACGATGAACAGCACGTCGTGCTTCTTGAGCACCGCCTGGACCTTTTCGAAATAGGTCGGCGGCGGCACGAACACGCCGCCCGCGCCCATGACCGGCTCGGCGATAAAGGCGGCGACCGTCTCGGGGCCTTCCTTGAGAATCATCTTCTCCAGATTCTCCGCCATGCGGGTGGCGAACGCCTCCTCGCTTTCGCCGGGCTCGGCGAAGCGGTAGTGATGGGGGCAGTCGGTGTGCAGGATGTTGGCGATCGGCAGGTCGAAATCCCGGTGGTTGTTCGGCAGCCCGGTGAGGCTGGCCGAGGCCACGGTAACCCCGTGATAGGCCTTGATGCGGGAGATGATCTTCTTCTTCCTGGGCCGGTCCAGGGCGTTGTTGTAGTACCACACCAGCTTGACGGCGGTGTCGTTCGCCTCGGAGCCGGAGTTGGTGAAGAACACCTTGGACATCGGCACCGGCGCCATCTGGATGAGCTTTTCGGCCAGGTCGATGCCCACGTCGTGGCTCGCGTGGAAGAACGAGTGGTAGTAGGGCAGTTTGCGCATCTCGGCCATCGCGGCCTCGACCAAGCGCTCCTCGTCGAAGCCGAGCGCGGTGCACCACAGCCCGGCCAGGCCCTCGATATAGGCCTTGCCGTTCTCGTCATAGACGTAAATCCCCTTACCCTCGGTAATAACCAGCGGTCCCTCCTTCTCGTGGACCTTGAGGTTGGTGTAGGGATGGAGATAGTAGGCGATGTCCCTTGCCCTGGCCGAGTTGGCTCGCTCGTTCATATTTTGCCCCTTATTGCCGTGCTGTTGTGCCTTGTGGCGGCCAGACTACCCCGGGCTCTCTCATTAACTCAAGTCAAAGAAACAGGCGCCCGGACCCGTACCAATCCGGCTTGCGGCCGGGCCAAAAGAGCGGTCGCCCCGGCGGGCAAGGGGAGCGGGCTCGATGTGGAGGTCCGTGAGACCCTCCCGGCTGGTGGGGGGATGGGGCTCACTTTGATGCGCCAATGTTATTTGGTTCCTTTATATTACTTTATTACTTTAAAATTTAACCTTTCTCCACAACTTATCCACAGGAAATACCAAGTCTTCCCACATATTTATACTGAGAAAGTTTTTCTCGGGTGGAAAAACTTATTGAGGACCCGGGAAAATGCTTTTAAAAATTCGGCTGTAGCAGGGGAGGCCCCAGCGGTCGAGTCATAGCCGAGGACGATACCGGCTTGGCAGTAAAAAAGGTGCCGATGCGCGATATTGCCGGCGCCTGATCCGGCGGTTGAGTGTGGCTGTGTCCTCCCGCAGCCGCACCGGTCGGATCGAGCCGAGCCGTCGTCTTCGAAGGCCGGTGAGCGCTTTACCTTGCTTCGGGCCGGGCCCGTGGCCGGCCATTCAGATGCCGACCCGGCGTCAGCCCAGCGCCGGATCCGACCGGCCGCCGCCCGGCCCACCCCGCCACAAGAAGACGGCGCCCGTTGTGTCGAGCGCGTGTGTCGAGCGCGAGGGGCCTTCAGCTCTCAGAGGTCGCGTGGACCCGTCCTCCGCAGCAGCGGTGCTGCCGCCGCGGAGGGTGGATAAAGCCCCGTGATCCTGTCATGGATGGCGTCCGGCGGCGTTTCCCCCCGGCGCGCGAGACGGGGCCGCGGGTGCGCCGGGCTACTTCGGCAGGCGGGTCAGCTTCGTCCATAGCTGTCTTCCAGGCGGACGATGTCGTCCTCCCCCAGGTAGTCGCCGTACTGAACCTCGATCAGCCGGAGCGGGTCGGCCCCGGGATTCTCCAGCCTGTGGGCCATGCCGAGCGGTATATAGGTCGACTGGTTGGCTTCGAGCTCCAGGACCTCCTCGCCGCGCGTGACCCGGGCGATGCCCTCGACCACCACCCAGTGTTCGGACCGGCGGCTGTGCTTCTGCAGCGACAGCTTGTGGCCGGGATTGACGGTGATGCGCTTGACCTGAAACCCCTTGCCCGCGTCGACGGTCTGGTAATGGCCCCAGGGCCGGTAGACCTTGGGATGGGAAGCCGCCTCGGCGCGCCCCTCCGCCTTGAGGGCCTCGACGATCCCTTTCACCTCCTGCACCCGGTCTTTGGCGGCCGCCAGAACGGCGTCGTCGGTGGCGACGATGACCACGTCCTCGAGCCCGACCGCGGCGACCAACAGGCCCTCGCCCCGGATGTAGGAGCCCTTGACGCCGTGGGCCGAAACGTCGCCAACCAGGACATTGCCGTCCTTGTCCTTGGCGCCGATCTCCCACAGCGCCGACCACGAGCCGATGTCGCTCCACGCCATGTCGACGGGAACGACAGCGGCGGCCGCCGTCGTCGCTTCCATGACCGCGTGATCGATCGAGAGCGCCGGCGCCATGCCGAACGCCGCCGCGTCCAGACGGAGGAAATCCGGGTCCCGCGCGGCCCGCTCGACGGCCTTGCGGCAGGCCGTAACCATGGCCGGCTGCAGGCGTTCGAGCTCCTCGAGGTAGCGGCGGGCCGAGAACAGGAATATGCCGCTGTTCCAATAATGGTCGCCCTCGGCCAGATAGCGCTCGGCCGCCTCGCGCTCCGGCTTTTCGACGAAGCGGGTGACCCGATAGCAGCCGGGCGCGCCGTCGAGCGCCGCGCCGCGCCGGATATAGCCGAAACCGGTCTCCGGCGCCTCGGCCCTCACGCCGAAGGTGACCAGCGCCCCCGCCCGTGCCGCCGCCGCGCCCGTGTCCACCGCTTCGTGGAACGCCTCGACCTTGCCGATGACATGGTCCGAGGGCAGCACCAGCATGAGCGCGTCCCGGTCCCCGTCGCCGAGAACGAGAGCGGCCGTGGCCGCCGCCGGCGCCGTGTTGCGGCCTTCCGGTTCGATCAGGATCGCCTCCGGCCGGACGCCGATCTCCCTGAGCTGCTCGGCGACGAGGAAGCGGTGCGCCGCGTTGCAAACCACAAGCGGTGACGCGAAGCGCGCCTTGTCATCGACCCGGCGCACGGTTTCCTGGAGCAGGCTTGCCTCGGAGGCGAGCGGCAGGAATTGTTTCGGGTGGAGCCGCCGCGACATCGGCCACAGCCGGGTCCCGGTCCCGCCCGCCAACACCACGGGCCGGATCTTGTTCGACCTGTCCGCCGCCGGACTTCCACCCTCCGTAGCACTGCGGAGGACGGGCCGGCCGGCGGGCGCGCCGCGATCAGCCGCCATGTCCCACACCCTCGAAGGCTCAGGCCGCCTTGCTAACGCATATTCCGCCGCCCGCCAATCCCTGTCTGCGATCGATCATGATTCTTTGCCTCGGCCGGGATGGCGTGAACCAGCGGCGCTGGCGTCCCGATGGACCGTGCGGTTATATAGCCGGTTGCCGGCGGCGGTGGCCAGGGGACCGGCCCTTGGACCATGGCTTCAGGCCGCCGCGCAGGCCTGGCGTGCCTCAGGGCGGGCGCCCAGACCAGCCTCCCGGGCGCCCCAGCGATCGACGCCGCCTCGGCGAGATCGCCCCGATCCGGCGACTGTAACTTTTGCGGCCCAGGGCCCAATCCACGGGCCCTAGGGTGGCCACGGCCTGTTTCGCTGCGAGCTTCCGGCCGGAAGTTCAGGTGGCCCGAAGGACAAACCTCCAAGTGCCATAAGGCTTGCTCGGAAGCTCGATGCGCTCACAGGACTCGCATCGCCACACGTCGCTGACGTGCTTCTCAAGCCATTGGGGGCTAACACAGTCGACGAAATCTCCGGTTAAGGTTACGTTTTCGCTGTTACAGTCGTACATAAGGAAGTATCCACCTGCCTTCATACCAGTCCGGAGATTCCGGAAGACTTTCTCTTTCCTTGGTGCTGGAATATGTGGGATCATCGCATTGCTGAACATGACATCGAATTTCTCAATAAACTTAAAGGTCGTAAGGTCGCCGTGAACGTATTGCACATTCGGCTTTGAATGTTTTTCCCGGGCATAGGCTATACGATTGCGGGCGAAGTCGATGCCTGTGACAGTCTTGAAATATGGGCCGAACTCCTCCGTAAAGTAGCCATGCGCACATCCGACATCGAGAAGGTTCAGCTCTGCCAAACCGCCGAATATCTTCCTCAGATAGTCGAGGAAATCAGGTAATATGAGGTGTCGGAACCAGTGCGTATTTCGCTCGGGATAGCCGCAGTCGAGATTCGCCCGATCCTCTTTCTCGAAATATCTTCGTGGGCTGGTGCGATAGATCGCGAGCGATACGGCTTTTCGTACTTGGCGTCGCACCCGTTTGAG
>JACZXZ010000059.1 GCA_022571365.1 Pseudomonadota bacterium
ATCATTTCGGGGGACAGGTCCACACCTTCGAGGCGGCGTGCGGGCGGCCGGAACTGAATACCCACGAGACCGGGGCCGCAACCAAGATCGAGAATATCGAGCCGCGGCGGAGACCGACACAGGACCCCTGTGACCGCCTCTAGAAGGATCTGCGGCCCGCGGTATTTGAGTTCCTCCAGAAGCTTTCGGTCGAAGTCCTCGGCAAGGCGGTCGAACAGCGCTCTGACATAGCCGTCGCTGGCCCTTGGAGGCTTGACGCCATCGCCCAGCGCCGCGACCCTGTGCTCGCCTACTGGATTGCCGGGATCCAACTCGAGGAGGCGCCGATACCAGCCGAGCGCCTTCTTCAGATGTCTCCGGCCATACCAAGCGTTGGCAAGGCCCAAGATCGCCTCGCGCGACTCAGGTTGCAGCTCGAGCGCGCGTTCGAAACAGCTTATCGCGGCCTTGAACCGGTCGTGGGTCAGGGCCGCATGGGCCACCTTGCACAGATTTTCGACTTCGAGCGCTTGCGTTTCTTCGTCGGCGGCGGTCGCGTCGTCGATCCGTCCCTGGCTGGACAGCACCTGTGCAAGCGCGCGTCGCGCGGCGAGGTGACGGGGCTGATGCTTCAGGATCTTGCGGTAAAGTGCTTCGGCCTCGGCCGACTGCCCCTCGGCGCGCAGGCGCTCCGCCCGCGTGAACAGTTCCGCATCATCGGTCACCGGAACCGGACCATGCGCGGGTTCCCCCTTGCGCCCCGGCGGCGCTGTCATGCCCTTACCTAAAGGAGTAACGCCGGGCATCGCGGCAACAGGCTTTGATGAGAAGAATTAAGGCCTTAAAATGGTCAGTTAAACGGGGGCCTAAGCGATGTTGCCGTTACTTCCGAGCCATGTAAGCCGGCTGCATGACAAGCCACACCGAGCTTTTCGCGAATCCACAATCCGAATGCGCAGCGGGAAATGCCGTGGCTGGGGAACGTCTTTATCGACGCCTGCTTAATCGCGTGCCTAACCATGTCAAGGCCCTGCGCGCGTTGGCCGAACTTCCGCGGCAGCAAGGAACAGAAGAGGAGGCAGCCGGCCTTGCTAAAACGGCTCGCACGGCTTGGCCGGATCCTGACCGTGTGTTTTACACCCGGCGGACAATCGGACGCCTTTGCATTATCGAGCCGAATAATGGCGGGAGCATATAAGCGCTTGCAGCCGACAGCAGCAATTTCATTTGCACTTCGAGCTAGGATCGCCTGTTTTCTTGTGTGCTTTACCGGGCGGACAGTCGAATGCGTTTGCACGATCGAGCCGGATGATGATCGGGGCGGCGTATGCGATTGCCGCCGACAGTCCCAATTTCATCAGAGCGGCCCGGCGTGTTTCGCTGGCCGGGCTATGCCCGTGCGATCCGTTCGAAAGCGTGGACATGATTTCCACCACTCATTAGTTTGACCATATATTAAAGCACCGACAAGGTGCCTCGGTCAACCTATGGTACGGCCATTGGCTATCCCGAATGTCACGTTTGGTTTTAGCGGAAGGGTATAAACCTATCTGTTCTCTGTCCAACGAATGGTTTGACTGGAAGTCGCCCTTCTGCAGCGCCGCTTGGTGTGATGCCGGCCTTTGGCGTCGTTGCACGCAACTTTGTGTCTTTATTATCGCGTCGTCCGAATGACTCCCGAAAATGACATACGTGTAATGGCTCCTGAAGATGATATCCTTGCGCAGGCGCGCGAAGCCTGCGACCGCCGGGACGCGCACCGCGCCGAGACTTTGTATCGTAAAATATTGGCGACATCGCCAGACTCTATCCGTGCGCTGAGGGGTCTAGAGGGAGCCCTACGCCTGCAGGGTCGACTCGGCGAGGCAAATCTCGTTCGCGATCAAGCCAATCGCATCGACGCCGGCCACCTGATCGAGGCCGCACAGGGGCTCCTTAAGATCGGGCGGGTGGAGACGGCCCTCAAAGCCATTCGGCGCGCGTTGGAGCTTGACCCGACCAATGACGAAGCCCTTTGCACGCTGGGCCACATATACCGCTCTGAAGGGGATTTTTCCTCCGCCATCGAGGCTTACTCCGGCGTTCCGAAGGACTCACCGCTTCGCCCGGTCGCGACCTACCTGCGCGACATTCTGAGCGGTCGCCCGCCCCGCGAAGTTCCTTCTGAGGAGATACCTCGTCCGGCACCTGTCCACATGATCCGCGACTTCCTCACGGGAGCGGAATATGACGCTCTTATGGCGTTCACCCTGTCCAAGCGCGGCGGGTTCAACGCCGCGCGAATCCGTGACGGAGACTACGAACCGGAGACGAGGCTGTCGTGGGTGACTGACGACACCGACGCGGTACAGGCATGGTTCCTACCTAAAGTGAAGTGTTTGCTTCCGCTGGTTCTGAAAAAGCTTGGCCTTGAACCGTTCGAGCCCAAGCACTTTGAGGTCCAGATAACGGCGCACAACGAGCGCAATTTTTACAAGGTCCATCAAGACACCGGGAAAAGCGACGAGGAACAAACGTCAATCCGTACCGTTAGCTTCGTATACTACTTTTTCAAAACACCCAGGAAGTTTAGTGGTGGCGATCTTTTATTGCATAGCGATGTAAAGGATGGATTGTACGCGGTGTCTCAATTCACCCGTATCACGCCACGGAACAACAGCATCGTCTTCTTTCCGAGCAGATGCTGGCATCAAGTCACACCGGTCCATTGCGAAACCAGCGAGTTCCAGGATGGGCGTTTCACGGTGAACGGTTGGATCCTCAGTGCGGCTGGAGCCGGGCAATGACCTATGGATTGAGAGCCGGTAGATTAAGAGCCTGTCCGAAGCCAGCGGTGCCCCGCTTGCGCTATCGCACGACGCGCTGTTTTGTCTCATTCGCCGCGACAGGCTGCTAGGAAGGCGGGGCGAGCCATGCCATCTGTTGAGCGCTCGTGTTGGGTATTCTCCGGACCGCGTAGGCCGATTGTCGTCACAGGCCTCGAGCCTCTGCTTCCCTATCTGTCCATCTTCCTGCTGGATTGGCCGTATAAAGCGGCGTCTGGCCGGGCGCCGCGACAAGCCGACATTCGTGTTCAACACAATGGCGGCAAGTTTCGTATCCAAATGAATGTGAGTAACCGAGAAACCATCTCCGTCGGAGATCCCACAGAAGCCGCGCGGGCTTTGACGGGCCGTTTATACGCTGCGTTTGCGAGCCAACTGGAGCAAGCCGCTTCCCTGCATGCAGCGGCGGTGGACAGCGACGCCGGGCTGGTGTTGTTGATCGGTAAGTCATATTCAGGGAAGAGCAGTCTCGCCCTCAACCTCGCCATGCGCGGACACCTGCTGTTCGGCGACGACCGAATCATCGTTAGTAAGCGGGACGAGTCCGGACCTCTCGTTGGGACCTGCCTTGGCCTCGCGCCGAAAGTTCGCCTGCCCCTCCCCACCAATTGCGACCCGAAGTTTCGTCACTTTGTTGAATCTCATATGTTTTTCTTAGATGGCGAGCATTATGCCGTTCTTCATCTCCCGCCGTCCCTCTTGGCTCGCTTCGGCGCGATCCGTGATGTTGCCACGATCATTGCTTTCGAGCGACGGGATGATCTGTCGACACGCCTGACACCCGCATCCCGTGCCAGCATCCTTTGCGACCTGCTGGAATGCGCACACAATCCCCGATTGACTGCCGACCGTTTCCTGGGCATGTTAACCGGTTGGTCTGCAAGCCTGCCGAGCTACCGCCTGCGTTACAGCAGTAGCGCCGAGGCCGCCGCTTTCCTTGCGGCTGAATGGGGATTTAGCTCACATTGAGCGGTAGCCCCGGAAGGCCCGGGTTAAGCTCGGGACCCACAGGCTACGCTTGCGGCAACCGACCAGTTCCTATAGGAAATACCGGTTCATAAGGGAGGGCAAACATGTTTACAAAGGCGGACAAGGAACCCAACAAGGAGCGGGACCGTCCCGGCCGCCAAACCGTCGATGCCGTCGATTATCGCCGCCGATCTTAAGATCACGGGCCATCTGGTGAGCGATGGTGACATCCAGCTCGATGGCTTCGTTGAAGGCGATTTCAAGAGCCGGTCGCTGACCGTCGGGGAGACGGCGAATGTGAAGGGCGACGTGAGCGCCGAAAGCGTCGAGGTCAAGGGTACGGTGACGGGTCAGATCAGGGCCCGCTCGGTTAGCTTGGCCAAGACAGCCAGGGTCATCGGCGACATCGAGCATGAAACCCTGGCGATTGAAGCGGGCGCTTGGCTGGAAGGCCATTGCAAACATTTGGATCACGGGGCGGCGGACGCAAAGGCCGGCTTTGTCGCCAAGCAGGCTCAGACCACGACGACGGAGTCCGACATCGCGGACACCCCTGTTCCGTCAGATGAGCCGGGCCGGGATCGGAGCGCTCTGAAAGCGGATGAGCCGCGGGTGCGGCGATTGTTCAAGACAGGCGTCTCGAAATAAACCGGCCGCGGTGTTAACTCTCTCTTGACGCCACCAGGGTCAAGAGGCCCAGGGCCGGCATGCGCACCGTCCGGTTAGGCCTTGCGCATGACCGACACATAGCCCTTTACCGGTTTTCCGAATTCGAGCCGGAGTTGGAAATCTGTGCCGCTGACTTCTCTGAACCCGGCGGCCTGGGCGCATTTGCGCACATACGCCGGGTTGTGGGCATACCGGCCCGAGCCGGTGAGCTTGTACCCCGGCCGGCGCTGCCACTCCAAGGTAAAAGCAAAAAGCCCGCCGGGCCTGAGCGCTCTGGCCGCAGCTACGAATACCGGTTTGGCAGCACCCAAATAGATGAACACATCCCCGGCGACAAGGAGGTCGAATTTCTTGTTCATCGCGGCCATCGCCGCCGTCAGCTCGGCGGTCCGCAGTGCGTCGTAAATGCCCCGCGCCCGCGCGCGCTCGATCATTTCGAGGGACAGGTCCACACCCTCGAGGCGGCGGGCGAGCGGCCGGAATTGAAGACCCGCGAGACCGGTGCCGCAACCAAGGTCGAGAATATCGAGCCGCGGCGCGGCCGGCGGCAGCACAGCTGTGACCGCCTCTAGAAGGATCTGCGGCGCCCGGTATTTGAGTTCCTCGAGAAGCGTTTGGTCGAAGTCTTGGGCAGAGCGGTCGAACAGCGACCGGACATAGCCGTCACTTGCCTGCGGGGGTTGGGGGCCATCTCCCAGCGCCGCGACCATGTGCTCGGCTTCCGGGTCGCCAGGGTCCAACTCGAGGTATCGCTGATACCAGCCGAGCGCCTTTTTCAAGTTTCGCCGGCGGTGCCAAGCCTCGGCAAGGCCCTTGATCGCCTCGCGCGAGTCAGGTTCAAGCTCGAGCGCGCGTTCGAAACAGGTTATCGCGGCCTCGAACCGGCCGTGCTTCAGGGCCGCACGCGCCACCTTGCACAGGTTTTCGACTTCCTGCGCCTGCGTGTCCCGTTGGGCCGCCGCCGCATCCTCCGTGCGGTCCAGAGTGGCGAGCACCTCGGCGAGTCCACGCCGGGCGGCAAGGTGGCGGGGCTGACGGCTCAGAATGCCACGGTAAAGAGCCTCGGCCTCGCCCGGCTGCCCCTCGGCGCGCAGGCGCTCGGCCCGCGCGAACAGTTCCGCGTCGTCGGTCGTGGCTGACATGGATCGGGTTATCCAGGGAATCCCGGTCACGCCGAGGCGAAGCGGCCACGGCGATGACGCAGGTGACCAGCGGCCGTCAGAGCGAGACGGTCGGTCCTCGATCGCTGCTCATGCATTGCTCGCGTCCCGCCCGGCCTCGGGGATGCCGCTCTTGGGCGCGAAAAGCCCGCGCAGGCGCAGCCAGTTGTTGTAGAGCCCGACCTTGGGCTCGGTTGAGAGAAGCAGCTCGCGGCGCGACCGGGCAAGCCAGCCGGGCTCGGCGGGAAACAGCGTCTCGTAGCCCGCCAGAGCCCGTTCGAATTCCGTCCCCGCCACCCCGCCCGGCGGCAGCAAAAGCCCCTCCGGCATCCGGTCCGGTGGCAGGCCGAGACGCACCAGCAGCGCGAGGAACACCCGAAGGGGTTTGAGATATCGCCCGCGCCGCGCCAACGCGGCGATCTCATGCCAGTCCAGGTCCTCGTGCCGGCGCAGCAGGACAATGGCGTCCAGCACGTTCTTGATGGAGTAGCGACCGAATTTCTCCTTGGCCGCGTTGCTGGCGAGCAGCAGCAGGGTGTGTTCCTGCGCAGGAACGTTGAGTCTGAGCCGGCCCACCGAAATCGTCCGCGCGGCGGCGAAGACCATCTCCGTGGTCAGCGAACGGTGGACCGGATAGCAGTCGGGATGGATATGGATGTCCAGTTCGCAGGCGCCGTCCGCCGAGAGGAACGGCATGTAGCTTGCCGTCGAGATGAATCCCCATGGCTTCGGCGGCAGCGCGACGAAATGGAAGCCGCGCCCTCGCAACTCGGCGATCACGCGGTCGCGGCCGGCCTCCCGTACGAGGATGTCCAGGTCGCCCGAGATGCGCACGTCCGGATCGGGATAGAGCGTGTGCGCGTTGGCGAACCCCTTGAGGACGACCAGGTCGATGCCGGCTTGCGTGATCGTCTCGAGGCAGGCGGTCTGCGCCGCCCGCGTAAAGCGGTTGAAAAGACGGCTTTGCTCGGCCCGCGCCGGGTCGATCAAAGCCCGGCCCAGGCGCCGCGCCGCCGGCTCCAGCAAATGCGCGGCCAGCGCCGCCGGAGCGAGCTCGGCCAGCCGGGTCACGGCCGCCTCCAAGGGCAGCGGGTCGGCCGGCGGGTCGAAGCTGTCGGGCCTGAGAATCGCCGGCCAGATGTTGACGGGGTCGGCCGGAGCCGCCGCGTTGGAGGTCAGGTTCCGCTCCACGCGCCCCGACCCGGTCCCGGCCTTCGGGAATCCGCGTATCACCGCTGCCTCGGCCCTCCTTTATCGAGAGAGGGTTGTTCGATTGAGGTAGCTTATCGATCTTCCCCTCTTTCCGCGCAAGGGGATCGACGGGGGATGCCTCCGCCGTCGATGGGGCTAACAACTATGACTCATGCTCCTGCGAGACAATACTTAGTATGACTCGTGCTCCTGCGAGACAATACTTGGGTAGGGTCCTGAAGAGTCCGGTCAATCACTCTTGGCTCTCCAGATGCGCCCGGAGCATCGAGCCAAAGACGGCAATATGTCCTCAGTTTATTTACCTGTTGTGGTATTATATGTTACGGCGTTGACTGTTGCGGTATGACGCACGGAGTTATGGAAGCGCCGAGGGAGGCGGGCATAACTTAAAGAATGCATCGGTTAATGGTACGTTGAAGGCGCGCCGGGGAGAGGGGAGGCACGTCCGCGAGGCGTCGCCTTCGCCCGTTCTGGTTTCGCCATCGGGGCTGGCCCGGACAGTTTTTTTCCCTTACCCGGCTTTGGCATGCGTGCCAATGTGTCAACGCCGGTGCCCCAGGTGAGCCGACCGGATGGCGAATTATGCAGGAAGTGAGAACCCAAATGGACAAGCCAGGCACGAGGAAATCTTTGGCTGTGGTCCTGTGCGCTGCTCTGGCGTGGGCCGTGGCTCCGTCTGCGGGTGTCTCGGCGGCCGTATTTGCCCAGGACAGCGTGGGGTCCGCTGCGAAGGTGGTGCAAGTGGTAAAGGGCAAGCGCGGAGTCCACGTCCGCCTTCTCACGGCGAACGATGAGGTCTTCCTGAACGAACGGATCGAAACCGGCCCCGGCGCCGCCGCGGAAATCGTGCTGGTCGACAACACGAGGCTCAGCTTGGGGCCCAGGTCGGCGTTGGTGATTGACGAGGTCATCTTGGATCCTTCAGGGAACCGGACCGAGGTGGTCGTGAGCGTGCTCAGGGGGGTTTTCCGATTTGTCAGCGGAGACTCCCCCTCGTGGGCCTATCGGATCAAGACGCCGGTCGCCACCATGGGGGTGGAGGGAACGGTGTTTTCCCTGTTTGTGGACCATGACGGGACGACCATGCTATCCGTTAATGAGGGCGCGGTGAACCTGGCCAATTTGGCCGGAGCCTCGCTCCTGGTAGGGGCGGGGCTGTCGAGCACGGTGGCGCCGCCTGGCGAGGGTGGCGGGCTGCGGCCGCCGACCCGGCCGGTGCGAATCCCGGATGCCGTGGCCGTCGTCGTCGATCATATGGAGGAGATGCTCAACCGGCCCGCGATGGCCGTGGCTGCCGTCAAGGGCGGCGAGGATTTCCTGACCACTGGCGATTCGGCCCGAGCTGGGCTGACCGGACCGGAAGGGAAGGAGGCGGCCGAAGGAGTTCCGGAGAGGGTGCTGCTCGGGGCGCTTACCGGTTCGTCCTACGGCGTTGCCGCGCTGACCGCTTATCTCCATGGTGATGATGCTCCACCGGAGATCGTCGCCCGGCGGGCGATGGCCGTCGTCCATGCACTCGAAGAAACGGCCGGCGGCGAAGATGTGCAGACGCTGGTGGATGCGGTGAGGCACGTCGCCGATGCGGTATCGAGTATCTTCCAGACGGGCCGGATCATGCGTCTCACGGTCGATGCCGGATATCTTCCACCGGGCCGCGCGATCGCCTGGGATTTAGGTCCGCCGGACGGCCGGGTCGCGCCGGGGTTTGAGGCGATGCTTCCCCGCGACGGACAGCTCGCCGGCGCTGAGCTGCGGGGCATGAGCAGGCCCGGTGGCGACCCGCTGACCTCGGACGGCATCCTCGGTGTCGAGTCCATCAGCGTTGAAGTTCCGAACGGCCAGTGGCGGGTGATCATCATGACCGAGGATCTCGGCGAAGGCCGGGCCTCGCTCACGCCTTTCGGCGAGCAGTTCCTCGTCAATGGCGAGGAGGTTCTTCTCCGCAATGCGCCGCCAGAGCAGTGGGGGGAGACGACTTATCTGACCAACGAGACGTGGGATAGGGACGCCTTCGCCTCCGGTGCGACACCCGTCGAGAATGTCGCATCGGACACCGCCGGCGTCATGGTGAGCGAGACGCGGGTCAGCGATAACCTGATGACTGTCCAGTTCGTCCTCCCCCCGGCCTCCAGGCATGAAACTTACCTGACCGGCATCATCTTGGAGCCGGTCACGGTCGAGAGCAGCGTCAAGGGGTATCCCGACACGGCGGAGCTTCTCGGACTCGAAGGGCTGGTCGCTACCACCATCGTCGGTGTCTTGGAAGAGTACTACAAATATGTCCAGCCGAGTCGCGGCCAACGCGCTAAGACAGCCCCCGCATTCGTGGCCCCGGTTGCGGATGTCTCGGCACCCGAACTTACCGAGGACAGCGTGGGGTTCGCCGCACAAGTGGTGCAGGTGGTAAAGGGCAAGCGCGGATTAAAGGGCAGGCGCGGAATCCACGTTCGCTTTCTCGCGGCGAACGATGAGGTCTTCCCGAACGAACGGATCGAAACCGGTCCCGGCGGCGCCGCGGAAATCGTGCTGGTCGACAACACGAGGCTCAGCTTAGGGCCCAGGTCGGCGTTGGTGATTGACAAGGTCATCTTGGATCCTTCAGGGAACCGGCGGGCCGAGGTGGTCGTGAGCGTGCTCAGGGGGGTTTTCCGATTTGTCAGCGGAGACTCTCCCTCGTGGGCCTATCGGATCAAGACGCCGGTCGCCACCATCGGCGTCCACGGCACGATCTTCGACCTGACCGTGGACGCGGTCACCGGGGCGACGACCGTGACCCTGCGCGGGGGGGGTGCGCTCGCAATCACCAATCTCCAGGGCGTGACGCAGCTAATCAACACCCCGGGGTCTACCTCCACCGTGAGCGGGCCCGACGCGACGCCGACGGCCCTGACCTCGTCGGCCGAAGAGCCCACGGGGGGATTGCTCGCGCTCAGGGGGCTCAGCGACGAAATCCTCGACCAGGTCTTCGAGGAGTTGGAGGAGACGCTCCCGGACGGCGCGAAGCCGAGTCCAAGCTGATGGCCGGGTTGTGGCGCAACCTGTCGCGCCGGGGCGCGGACCCTCGCCGCTCGCCGCGCCCCGGACGCACAGGGCCAGGGTGAGACGGTGCCGGTCATGGCTCGCGGCCGTGACGGCGTTTGGGGTCTGCCTCGGCGCCGGCGCGCCGGCGCTGTCCCAGACCACCAAGCAAAGCTCGGTTACCGCTCGGGCCCGACCGGATTATGACCCGATCGGCCTCCAGCTTGGCACGCTGCTCTCCACTGCCCTTGGCGGTCCCGAAGAAGGTTACGAAGCCCTCAACAGTTTTCTCGTGTTTCCGAAGTTCGCGATGGAGGGCGAGTACACCGACAACGTCTTTAACGCCGAGACGGACAAAGTTTCCGACAAGATCATAAGCTTCAAACCCTCTCTGAACATCACCTCCGACTGGGTCAATCACGCGCTGGCCGTCTCGGGGGAGGCGACCGTCGGGCGCCATTTCAAAGCCAACAACGAGAACTTCGAGGATTACAAAGGGTCGGTGGAGGGACGGCTTGACGTTGCCGCGCAGTCCAACATCACGGCCGGGATTACCCACGAGCGCAGGCACGAGGGGCGCGGCGCCCCGGACGATCCGGGCGTGACCTTCGGGCCGACCGTCTCTTTCGACACGACCTTCGAGTTGGAGGGCGAGTTCAGCACCGATCCCCTCATCGCCCGGGTCGAGAGCTCCGCCAAGCGGACGGATGTTTTGGACAACGGAACCATCAACAATGACGACCGCGACGTCTGGAAGTTCGTGGTCCGGCCCCGGCTGGGCTACGAGTTCTTCGAGGACACGGCGCTGTTCGCCCAGCCCGGGTTCACCGCCCTTGTGTTCGACGTCAGGGTGGATGACGATGGTTTCGACCGCGACAGCCGGGAATACGAGCTCTTGGGCGGCCTGACCTATGACTTCAGCGACGTGACGTACGCCGATATCGGCGTGGGCGTGGCCCACACGCGGTTCGACGATCCGACGTTCAAACCCGTGACACGCTTTTCCCTCGAGGGGACTTCCATCTGGAACGTGACCGAGCTCGTGACCATAACATCAGCGACGCGGCGCGAGAGCTCGGTCAGCGTTGCCCGGACCGAGACCTCGGTCATCAGCACGATGAGTTTCGAGCTCGCCGCCGACTGGGAGGCCAGGGACAACCTGCTGGTCAACGTCGGGGCGGTCGTTTCGATCGCCGACTTCGAGGGCGAGGAGACGGACGGAGCCGAAGCCCGTCAGGACAATCAGTTCATCTTTCGCGCCACCGCCCGCTATCTGATCGGCCAGAACTTGTTTGCGAGCGCGGAATATATCCTTACCAGGCGGGATTCGAATGAGGCAGGGTCCAGCTTCACCACGAATCGGTTTCTCATGCGCATCGGCGTACAGTTGTAAATGCCGCCTGAGCGTAGAAGGTCCAGGAGGGACGATATGCTGGGCTGGGGGAAAATCGTGGCTGTAGTTCGTTGCTGCCGGCGACTGTTCGCCGCCGTGCTGGTGGTTTGGCTGACGGCCGGAGCTGCCGCCTCCGCCCAGGGAATCGGGGATCTCGAAGAATACCGCCTGGGCTCGGGCGACCGGCTCGACATTACCGTCTTCGGCCACCCCGATGTCTCGGGCGAGTTCGAAGTCGGCGGCTCGGGCCGGGTCACATTGCCGCTCTTGGGCCAAGTCACGGCCGCCGGGCTCACGGTGACCGAGTTGACGGATAGGATCGCGGCGGCGCTGGATCGGAACTACCTGGTCGATCCTCGGGTCACCATCGAGGTTCTGAATTACCGTCCCTACTACATTCTCGGCGAGGTCAACAGCCCGGGAAGTTACCCCTATATCAGCGGACTGAGCGTCCGCCAGGCCGTTGCCATCGCCGGGGGCTTCACCCGGCGGGCGCGCGAGTCGCCGGTTGTGGTAATCCGAGACACCGAGAACGGCCGGGAGACCCTTGAGGTGAACCTCGATGCGCCCGTCCTGCCCGGCGACACGATCGAGATCGAGCGCCGCCTGTTCTGACGCCGCGACTGTCCGACCCTGACCCGGTCTCGGCCTTCGGAAATCCGCGTATCACCGCTGCCCAGGCCCTCCTTTATCGAGGGAAGGTTGTTCGATTAAGATAGCTTATCGATCTTCCTCTCTTTCTGCGCAAGGGGATCGACGGGGGATGCCTCCGCCGTCGATGGGGCTAACTATGGAATAACACCATGTCCCCAAACGTTTTATAGGCAGGCTTATATATGCGGGGCATGTCTATATATATGGTTTTTGCACGGGTCATGTCTATATATAGGGTTTTTGCGCGGGGCAGGCCTATATATAAGGTTTCGTCGTCGCGATATTTGTGGATCGCCTTTGAATGCGGCGCCTAGGGGTGCTCAGCGAGTGGTAGAAAATTATTTTGTCATTAATATCAATTGCTTTATAAGACGGCGATTGATTAAGATTAGCGGTCTGGCCGTTGAGTCCTGGGAAGGAGTCAATTGTCTTGACGATTTAATCGACCTGAATCAAGGAAGAATTGACTGTGATGGCCGTCGCTGGTCGGCTGCGGGCCGCCGGCCATTATGGCCCCATAGAATTTGCCCGGCGAGGGACCGGGCGTCGGCGGCGCCTCACGATAAGTTGAAATTATTCTCAAAACTTGACTGAACCTATGGAGCCCTGAGTGTGTCTAATGTCGATAATGTATATGGTTAAGTAGTCGCGGTGCGGACGAGCACGGTGGATACGACGAGCACAGTGGGTACAATGTATACGTTGTATATGTTTAAAGCATTGGCTAATTTACTCCCCCCTTCGGGGGCAGGTAGGGGGCTTCCCACGAGGCCGACCACGGACATTGCTGCGTCCGCGCAGCTGCCGCTTCTCCTCCCTTTAACACCTACCAATGCTCCGGTGGTTAGGTGATGAGCGCAGTGACCAGTTTACCGCCATCGAACGCTGAGGCGCCTCGCGAAGGGGCTATCGTGTTTCCGGGGGCCGCGCAGGAGGTGCTCGACCTCCGTCACCTGCTGGGTGCGCTGCGCCGGCACAAGATCCTCATCGCCGGCACCATGTTCGTCATGACCAGCCTCGCCGTCCTCTTCGTCAACCAGATTACCCCCCTGTACAGGGCCGAGGCGCAGCTGGTGGTCGAAGCCAGCCGCCAGAACGTGGTGGATAT
>JACZXZ010000103.1 GCA_022571365.1 Pseudomonadota bacterium
TAGAGGTATTGGAGGGAGACTGGGAACCCGAGAGGGTGGTAGTGGTGGAATTTGAAAGCATGGAGCAAGCTCGGCAGTGGTACATGTCGCCCGCATACACCAAAGCAAAGGATATTCTGCGCAGGGCAGCGTCCTGCAATGTAATCTTGGTTGAAGGGGTGTAAGGCTCAGTACCCCAGAGGTACATCTCCCCGTCTTCTCAGTCGATACTGAGGAAGAAGCTCTGCAGCTCCTGGTCCTGACCTGCTATATAAATCTCCGGGGTCAGTTCATCGCCCGCGAGTTGGTCCACGGACAGACCATGGAGAATCTGGAATAGAATCGCGATCGGCGCGGCAAAGACCGGAGATAGGGCGAAAAATGGCGGATACGACGACGACGGCGGCGAAAACCGAGGTGAAAACGGAAGCAAAGGCCGGCACCAAGGACAAGACCTCAACCGACGCAAAAACAGAAGCAAGGACCGAGGCCAAGGACGCGACGGCAACCGATGCAGGATCCGGCAAGAAGACTGAAAGTTCGACGTCGGACGCGCCCACGGGATAC
Source organism: Pseudomonadota bacterium (assembly GCA_022571365.1). Classification (GTDB taxonomy): domain Bacteria; phylum Pseudomonadota; class Alphaproteobacteria; genus JACZXZ01. Next base: position 547 of record JACZXZ010000103.1, read on the forward strand.
AGCCGCGGCGAGAACCAAAAGTTGGTGACCGATGCCTATCGCAACAATTGGGACGATGTTTTCGGCAAGAAGCCTCGCCGCAGATCGAAGAAATAAAGCCCATGCCGTCGGAGAAACGTTCGCATTCTGGTGACGACGCAGCCGCCGTCGGCACGCCGTCCCGGCGTTGGTAGTTGCGGCACGTGTCATCCAATATTCCGTGGCAAAGATAACGCTTCGCCCGAGCGGACTTCGCGACCTTCAAAAGTAAGCAAGTCCCGTGCAACTATGCGAATTTCAGATTTGCATTTCAGGTTGGCGAGAACGAAGCGGCGACTTCCGCTTTGGGTCACGAGCGGACATTCGACGCCACAGCAAATAGAGTCCGCTCATAGCCAGAAGCGGACATCAGGTTATGCATGTTTAGGCACTCCAAACAGCTTCGTCTTTGACGCGGTGAAGCTCGGTGCAGACTAACATTGTGAGTGGTACAAACCTTGGGGGCAGATCAAGTCCTGTGCCATACGGCCAGAAACTCGTTTCAAACTTCCCCGAGGCGCCATCCTCGGCTACCATCGGGCCCAGTTTGACGAGTCATCTGGGGAATGTCGGTTCCAGGAGCGCGCCGCGGGCGCGAGTGTTATCGCGAGTGTTGTCATGAGCGAACCCACCGCCGGCGAAAACATCAAGTTCCTCGACAGCGATGTGCCCGACTTCAGCGCCGACGCCGCTGCCCAGGTGGTGCGTGAGTTGTACGGCATCGAGGGCGAGTTCTCGCGACTCTACAGCGAGCGCGACCAGAACTTCCGTGTCCGCACGGCCGACGGCGCCGAGTACGTGCTCAAGTTCGCCAACAGCGACGAGGATCCGGGCGTCCTCGACATGCAGCACCAGGCGCTGGCCCACATCGAGGCGCGCGATCCCGACCTGCCGGTGCCGCGCGTCATCCACACCCGCGACGGCGCCATGAGCAGCACCATCGACGACCTCGACGGCAAGGCGCACATCGTCCGCCTGCTGAGCTTCATGCCCGGCATCGACCTGACCGACATCACTCTGACGCCCAAGGCCCTGCGCGCCCTCGGCGCGACGACGGCGCGGCTCGACAAGGCGCTGCGCAGCTTCTTTCACCCGTCCGGCAACCACGTTCTGCTGTGGGACCTCAAGCGCCTGCCCGACATGCGCCACAACACCGACGCCATCGAGGACCCCGGCCAGCGTCGCAAGATCGAGGAGGTGATCGACCATTTCACCGACGAGGTTCTGCCCCTTCTGGGAAACCTGCGCTGGCAGATCATCCACAACGACGTCAATTCTTCGAACGTCCTGGTGGCTGAGGACGACCATGAATGCATCGCCGGCATTATCGACTACGGCGACATGGTTCACACGCCGCTGGTCTGCGACGTGGCCATCGCGGCCGGGGGCTTCAACCACCATACCGACGACCCGGTTTCGGCGATCTGCGAGGTGGCCGCGGGCTTCGACGGCGTGACGCCGCTCGAGGCCGAGGAGGTCGATCTGATTTACGACCTGGTGATGGCCAGGGAAGCGTCCATAATCCTCATCTGCACTTGGCGCATCGCCAACCCGACGGGCTCGAAAGAGCACCTCGAGGACGCCGTGGCGAAGTCCTGGCCGGTCTTCGACCAGCTTCTGGCGGCGGGCCGCGAGACGACGCGGGCGCGCCTGCGCAGCGCCCTGAAGTTCCCGCCCTATTGCCCACGGCCCGGCGAGGTCGACCAGGCCGAGGCCGACGCCGTGCTGGACGAGATGCTCGAGCGCCGCCGTAGGCTGCTGGGGCCCAAGCAGGGCCTGTTCTACGACCGTCCCATCCACATGGTGCGGGGCGAGGGTATCTGGCTCTACGACGCCACCGGGCGGGCCTATCTCGACGCCTACAACAACGTGCCCCACGTGGGCCATTCGCACCCCCATGTGCTGCGTTCGATTACCCGCCAGTACGCGGCGCTGTGCACCAACACGCGATACGTCTATGGCAACATCCTCGACTACGCCGAACGCCTGGGGGCGACGATTCCGGACGGGCCGCGGGTCTGCGTCTTCGTCAACTCGGGCAGCGAGGCCAACGACATCGGCTGGCGCATGGCCAAGATGCACACCGGCAAGAGCGGCGCCATCATCCTCGAGAAGGCCTACCACGGCGGCACCGACGCCATTGACGCCTTCTCACCGTTGGACCGGCCGGTGGACGAAATTCCGGCCCACATCCGCACCATCGTCACCCCCGATACCTACCGGGGCGAGTTCCGCGGCGACGCCGCCGCCGAGCGCTACGCCGCCGACGCCGACCGGGCGATCGCCGAACTCGACGAGGCGGGCTACGGGGTGGGCGCGGTGATGATCGATTCGTCCTTCATAAATCACGGCATCATCGACGTGCCCGAGGGCTATCTGAAATCGGTGGTCGATAAGGTGCGTGCCGCCGGCGGCGTCTTCATCGCCGACGAGGTGCAGGCCGGCTTCGGCCGCATGGGCAGCCGCATGTGGGGCTGTCAGACCCATGGGGTCGAGGCCGAGATCGTCACTCTGGGCAAACCCATCGGCAACGGCCTGGCCTTGGCCGCGGTCGTCACCACGCCCGAAATCCTCGCTTCGTTCACCGAGAAAACCGACTACTTCAGCACCTTCGGCGGCAACCCGGTGGCCTGCGCCGCGGGCAACGCCGTGCTCGACGTAATCGAGGACGAGCAACTTTTGGCCAACGCCATGGAAACCGGCGAATACCTGCGCCAGGGCCTGCGCGCCCTGGCCCAACGCCACCCGATGATCGGCGACGTTCGCGGCGCCGGCATGATCGCTGGCGTCGAGCTGGTACGCGACCGCGCCACCCTGGAGCCGGCCAAGGAAGAAACCAAGCGGGTCATCAACGCGATGAAGGAGAAGGGTGTCCTGGTCGGCCGCGAGGGTTATCACGGCAACGTGCTCAAGATCCGCCCGCCCATGGTCTTCAAACCCGACAACGCCGACTTCCTGATCGAGGCCCTCGACGA
>JACZXZ010000104.1 GCA_022571365.1 Pseudomonadota bacterium
TCGCGCTCCTGGTCGTCGTCGGGGCGCTCGTCGACCGCGCCTGGCGGATGCTGCGCCGCGCCCCCGGCGCGATCGCCCGCGGCCGCCGCGAGGGCCGTCGCGGCCGCGGCTATCGGGCGCTGATCCAGGGCCTGGTGGCGGTTGCGGCCGGCGACGCCGGAGAGGCCCGGCACCAGGCGAAGCGGGTGGAGCGGCTTCTCGGCGAGCCGCCGCTCACCATGCTGCTCTCGGCCCGGACGGCCGAGCTCGCCGGCGACGAGGCGGCGGCCGAGCGCCTCTTCACGGCCATGCTCGATCACCCGGAGACGGAGTTCCTGGGCTTGAAGGGCCTGTTGGCCCAGGCGAGCCGCAAGAACGCCCGGGCCGAGGCGCTGGCGCTGGCGCGCCGGGCCTACCGGCTCAAGCCCGAGACGCCGTGGGTGTTGACCACGCTGTTCGATCTCCAGGCTCGCGACGGGCGTTGGCAGGAGGCGCTCGCCACCCTCGAGGAGGCGATCCGCTGGAAGGCGGTCGACGCGGCGGACGGCCGCCGCTGGAAGGCCGTCGTCGGCCATGAATTGAGCGGCGCGGCGGCGGCCGCGGGCGAGACCCGGGACGCCCTGGAGCGCGCGCGCAAGGCCCACGATCTGGCCCCCGAATTCGTGCCGGCGGCGGTGCGCCTCGTCGCGCTCCTGGTCCAGGCCGGCCGGCAAAAGCGGGCGGCGCGCGTCGTCGAGCGGGCCTGGGCGCGCGAGCCCCATCCCGATCTGGCGAAGGCTTACGCCGGCGCTCGGCCGGCCGCCGACGCGCTGGAGAGGGTGAAGCATTTGCAGACCTTGGAGGGCCTTCGGCCCGGGCATCTGGAAAGCCGCATCGCGCTCGGCGAGGCGGCGCTCGAGGCGGAGCTGTGGGGCGAGGCGCGACGCTATCTGGACGCCGCCGCCGGCGCCGGGCCGCAGGCCCGGGTCTGCCGGCTTATGGCCAGGCTCGAGGAGGCCGCGCACGGCGACACAGAAGCCGCGAGCAGGTGGCTCGGCCGCGCCGCCGAGGCCGCGCCGGATCCGGCCTGGATATGCCGGCGGTGCAGCGCCGCCACCCTGTCGTGGCGCGCGCTCTGCGACGGGTGCGGGGCGTTTGACAGCCTTGCTTGGCGCAGCCCCGGTCCGGTCGCCGCCCTGGCCCCCGGCGCGGAGCGCCCTCAGCCGCCCGGAGCACCGGCCCCCGGCGCGCCGGATACCGGGGGCGCCGCCGTTGACGCCGCCGGGGCTCGGGAGTAGGTTGCCGGCCCGTTCCCTCGCATTCGCGCCGATGTAGCTCAGTTGGTAGAGCGCTTCATTCGTAATGAAGATGTCGGGGGTTCGAGTCCCTCCATCGGCACCATCTAAAGCCCCCGGAGACATTGGCGTTTCCGGGGGTTGCGCTTGTGCCCCCGGAGGTGGTTTTACACTCCAATCAGCAGGGTTCTACACTCAGCCGCCTTGGCGGTTGCCGAGGCATGCCTCTGACTTGAGCTATGTGGTCTGAGGGTCTAGCGTGAGGGCGCAGAAGGTCGCCATGGCGCCGGACTGTAAGGAGTCAACGCGAAAAGGAGTCAACGCAAACAAGGGGGTCTTCAAGAGATGGAAACGCCTATTTGCCCGACATGTGGCTGCTCCCTCGTCAGGTTGGGGATCAGCAAGGACGAGGCGGTCGCTCATAGCTATGAGAGTAAGGAGTATTATTTCTGCTGTGACGGGTGTCTGGAACACTTCATCACCGATCCCCGGAAACATCTGCGGGAAACGGGTGATTTGCTCGTATGTCCAGTCTGTTTGACGGAGAAGCCGTTAAGCTTGACTAAAGAGCTGAAGCTTGATGAGGAAGTTTTCTACTTCTGCCGCTGTCCACATTGTATGGATGCGTTCAATAAGAACCCTGAATACTACATTAGACGTTTAAAAGGCGAAGAAGATTATCCTGGCATATTCAAGGCCGCATGTTGCCCAGACTAGTTGCCCAGACTAGAAGTCGACGGTAAAGACCCGGCCTTGTTCACCCGAACATCCAGGGCGAACGGGCCCGCGTGAGGCTGGGTTCGCGTTTTCCATCTGGTGAGTCTCGCTTTCGGAATGCGTGTTTCTCGTAATGGCTGTGATGGCGCTGCGGGCCGCCGCCATTGACGGGATCGCTACGCCAAGCCGCCGTACGCCGTACATAGATGCCGTCAGCGCGATTCGCTTCGGCCGCGGCTGGACACCCAAAACGGCGGCGTCCCTTTGTAACGCGAGTCTCTGTAAGGCGAAACTTTGTAACGCGAGGTTCCCCTGTCCTCACCCAGGTCGTCCGGGATCAGCCGCCGGGAGGGGTGGAATTCGAATGCACCCTATGCAGGGCGCATGTCTCCGGCTCATCCCGCCCGGCTGAGGCCGGAGCGTTCATCCGTGGCGCGGGCCTGGGGGGCGAAGCATGTAGCGAACGATGGGCCGGACTAGGTCCCCAGCGCGATTTCGTAATTCTCGGTCGTGGGCTCCCCGGCGTACTTCTCATGAGTGATCGTCTCGAACTTCAAGCCGAGCGCGCCCGCGTAGCGATAGGCGTCGCGCAACTCGCCCCGGGTCGGCGGGCGGGCGATATCCGCGTATTGCGGACGGTACTTGGGGCTGCGGGAATCGCAAAAGTTGTCGGGGTGATACTGGTCCATGACATTGACCGGCGCGGCGGGCATGTGCTCGGCAATCCAGTCGAGCACGGGGTAGGTGCAGCATTCGACATGGTTCGGCATCACCAGGTGCCGGATCGTAAAGTCTTCCCCCCAGTCGTGAATCAGGGCGAGGTTGCCGGTGACCGTCTCCCAGTACCACGGCGTCTTCGACAGGGCCATTGCGCAGCGGCCTGGACCGAACTTGAAATCGGGCAGCCAGACGTCGATGAGGAGGCGGAGGATCTTCATCGACTCGTCCGTCATGAAGAAGTTGCTGTTCCAAAGCATCGGGACGTTGAACGCGCCTTCATAGGTTCCGTGCTCCGGCGTCAGGCCGTACGAAAAGACGCGGTCGCTCTTCATCGGGAGCGCTTTCTCCATGTCCGCGCGCGTCGGCGCAAAGTCGCCGCCAAGCAATGCGATGGCCTCGACGATCGTGTGGAGGTGGATGGTGACCTCGCCGCCGACCCAGTTGACGTTGTGGCAGCCTTCCATGCGCAGCAGCCACGCCATCGTCGCCAGCGTGCGCGGGCCGGCCACCTCGCCGTTATCCTTGTCGGTGCTGATGTCCCCGTTCTGGCAAAAGGCGCAACGCATGTTGCAGGAGGTGAAGAAGATCGTGCCCGAACCGCTGACACCGCGATACACGAGCTCCTCCCCGGAATGATGGAAGTACGTGCTCACACGCGTCGCCGACGCCAGCTTGCAGGCGCCGAACTTTGTTCCGGCGTTGCGGTCCACGCGGCAGTTCCAACGGCAGAAATTGCAGTGCGCCAGCATCCGCCGGCCGAGCTCGCGACAAAGGTCGACCAGGTTGGCCCCTGCCCGC
>JACZXZ010000060.1 GCA_022571365.1 Pseudomonadota bacterium
ATGATTTTTTCCCGCAGCAGGCTGAATGCGGTTATGTCGTAGGGGTTTTCGGCGCCCTTGTCTTCGATGAAGTCGCCGAAATTGGTATCGTCGCTGTCGCCCACGGGGCTTTGCAGGGAAATGGGCTGCTGGGCCATTTTCATGATGGTCTGGACGCGATCGACGGACAACTGCATCTCCTCTGCAACTTCCTCGGGGGTGGGCTCGTGGCCGAGTTCCTGGAGGAGCTGCTTTTGTATTTGCATGACCTTGTCGAGGTTCTCGTAGGGCGCGTTCTCGATGAAGCGCCGCAGGCGCTCAGGGTCGACGGGTCGATCCCGGCCGGCCGTATTTGCCAGGTGCCGCATCCAAGCGCACACGCCGATTGCAACGCCAACCGACATGATCGACAGCCAGATCTCGAACGTCGTCATGGTAGGCTCCTGCGCAGATCCTGAACCGACCGACCGTAGAAATCGATCACGTCGCCCATGCCAAGGACACGGCCATGGAACGAGTCGGCAGAGGTATCGTACTTCACCTCGGCGTAATAATCCTTGTACTTCAAAACGTTGCCTAGCATTGGCAGCCCTCCGAATCGGGCGTGACACCGGCGTTTCCCAAGAAGTCGCGCGCGGACCTGACGCTGCCTTCCTTCATTTCCGGCTGCGGATGTGGTCTGTGAAACACCGCTTTTCGTCCCTTCAGTTTGATTCTTGTCCGGGAGCCCGAGGTCCTGCCCGGCTTTGGAAACTCTGCCCCGAGCGCCCGGCACAATCTCACAAAGTCGCTCCAATGGATGTCCTTGCGAATCGGCTCCTCATAAATACGGCACAGCGTCCGGCAATTCTTTCCGCTTAATGCCATGTGATATGGTGGCATTTTATGCCACCAAAATCAAGCATCGAAAGCTTTGAGGAACCGTTAAGGCCGCCCTCGGCCTTACGCCGCCGTTTCCGCCGCCCGCGCCACAATCTCGACCAGCTCGCCCAGCACCGCGGTCAGGTCGTAGTCCTTGGGGGTGTAGACGGCGGCGACGCCGGCTTTTTTCAAGGCCTCGGCGTCCTCGGGCGGGATGATGCCGCCGACGACCACGGGCACGTCGCCGAGGCCCGCCGCCTTCATGCGCTCCAGGATTTCCGTCACCAGCGCCAGGTGCGAGCCCGAGAGCACCGACAAACCGACCAGGTGCACGTCCTCTTCCCGGGCCGCCGCGACGATGTGCTCGGGGGTCAGGCGGATGCCCTGGTAGACCACCTCGAGCCCGGCGTCCCGGGCGCGCACCGCGATCTGCTCGGCGCCCGAGGAATGGCCGTCCAGGCCCGGCTTGGCGACCAGCAGCTTGGGCCGGCGGCCGAGGACTCGCGAAACCGCCTCGACCCGCGCGCGCAGCTTATCGAGGCCGTGCACGTCGTTACGCGGCCCGGCCGCGGCCGCGACCCCGGTCGGCGCGCGGTAGGCGCCGAAGATTTCGCCCAAGGCCCCCGCCCACTCGCCGGTGGTGACGCCCGCGTGGGCGCAGGCAATCGACGGCTCCATGATGTTGCGGCCTTGCTTGGCGGCGGCGGCGAGATCGGCGAGCGCGGCCTCGACTCGGCCCGCCTCGCGCGCCCCGCGCCAGGCCTCGAGGGCCGCGACCTGCTCTTCCTCGGCCTTCGGGTCGATGGCCAGGAAGCCGCCGTCGCCGCCGTCGGCGAGCGGCGAAGGCTCGCTGTCCTCAAACGCGTTGACGCCCACGATCACCCGCTCGCCCGACTCGATGGCGGCGAGCCGGGCGGCGTTGGACTCGACGAGCTTCTGCTTCATGTAGCTGGATTCGACGGCGGCAATGGCGCCGCCCGCGGCCTCGATGCGCTCGAGCTCGGCGCGGGCCTCTTGCTTGAGCTCCTCGACCCTGGCCGCGATGACTTCGGAGCCGCGGAAAATGTCGTCGTATTCCAACAGGTCGGTCTCGTAGGCGACGATCTGTTGGAGCCTCAGACTCCACTGCTGGTCCCGGGACCGCGGCAGGCCCAGGGCCTCGTTCCAGGCCGGCAACTGGATGGCCCGGGCGCGGGCGTCCTTGGACAATACCACGGCCAGCATCTCCAAAAGGATGCGGTAGACGTTGTTCTCCGGCTGTTGCGCGGTGAGCCCCAGGGAGTTGACCTGCACGCCGTAGCGAAAGCGCCGGTATTTCGGATCGTCGATGCCGTAGCGATCCCGGCAGATCTGGTCCCAGAGATCCACGAACGCCCGCATCTTGCACAGCTCGGTGATGAAGCGGATGCCGGCGTTGACGAAAAAGCTGATGCGCCCGACCACGCGGGGGAAATCCTCGGCCGGCACCTGGCCGGACTCACGCACGCAATCCAGCATCGCGATCGCCGTGGCCAGCGTGAAAGCGAGTTCCTGAACCGGCGTCGCGCCCGCCTCCTGCAGATGATAGGAGCAGACGTTGACCGGGTTCCATTTGGGAATTTCCCGGTAAGTGAAGGCGATGACATCGGTGGTGAGCCGCATGCTGGGTTGCGGCGGGAAGATGTAAGTGCCGCGGGAGAGGTACTCCTTGATGATGTCGTTCTGGACGGTGCCGGCGAGCTCCGTCCGTTTGACGCCCTGCTTCTCGGCGGCGGCGACGTAAAGCGCCAACAGCCACGGCGCCGTGGCGTTGATGGTCATCGAGGTGTTCATCCGGGCGAGCGGAATGGTGTCCATGAGCGCCCTCATGTCGCCCAAATGGCAGATCGGCACGCCGACCTTGCCGACCTCGCCGCGGGCGAGCGGGTGGTCGGAGTCGTAGCCGGTCTGAGTCGGCAGGTCGAAGGCGACGGAAAGTCCCGTCTGGCCGCGCTTGAGATTCTTGTGGAACAGCGCGTTTGAGGCGCGCGCCGAGGAGTGGCCCGAATAGGTGCGGAACAGCCATGGCTTGTCCTGGCGCTTGTCTTGGCGCTTGTCTTGGCTCGCGGGTTGCTTCGGCGCACTTCTTCCGCGTGGTTCCGCGCGCTTTTTCGCCATTTTTCGCTCAGTTTTGGTAGAAATTTTGGTGGAAACCTGTTGCCCAGTTTGAGAAGTTAGACCGAAAATATCACTTTCATACCATATAACGATATAACGGAATTTTCAGTTATTGTGCATTGCAAAATAACTCTCGGAACGGTAAAAAGCAACCGGTTTGCGGGCCATCCGCGGTTGCGCCAAGCCGCCAAACGGGGGGCGTCCGGACCCAACGCCGGCCCCGGGCCGAAGGGAGGGAGAAGGCCGCAAGCCGGGGTGAGGACACAGGCGCCCATCAGGGAGTGATTTCATGAGCGAGACAGCGAAGCTTGTCGAGCTGGAGCCGGGCACGGTCAAGGCGGTCAAGAAGGATCTCTACGAGATCGGTGAAATCCCGCCTTTGGGCCACGTACCCGAGAACATGTACGCCTGGACCATCCGGCGCGAGCGCCAGGGCGAGCCGGACAAGGCCATGCAGGTCGAGGCGGTGCCGGTGCCGGAGATCGATTCCCGCGAGGTCCTGGTCATGGTGATGGCGGCGGGGATCAATTACAACGGCGTGTGGGCGGCGCTCGGCAAGCCCGTCTCCGTCTTCGACGTGCACAAGGCGGATGTCCACATCGCCGGCTCCGACGCCGCCGGCATCGTCTGGGCGGTCGGCGATAAAGTGAAGCGCTGGCAGGTCGGCGACGAGGTCGTCGCCCACTGCAACCAGGACGACGGCGACGACGAGGAATGCAACGGCGGCGATCCCATGTTTTCGCCGTCCCAGCGCATCTGGGGCTACGAGACTCCGGACGGCTCCTTCGCCCAATTCACCCGGGTGCAGGCTCAGCAGCTCGTGCCCCGGCCCCAACATCTCACCTGGGAGGCAAGCGGCTGCTATATGCTGACGCTGGCCACGGCCTACCGTATGCTGTTCGGCCACCGGCCCCACATCCTGCGCCCCGGCCACAACGTGCTGGTGTGGGGCGGGGCGGGCGGCCTCGGCTCCATGGCCATTCAGCTCATCGCCACCGCCGGCGCCAACGCCATCGCCGTCATCTCCGATGAGAGCAAGCGGGAATACGTAAAGTCCTTGGGCGCCAAGGGGACCATCAACCGCAAGGATTTCGACTGCTGGGGCCCGTTGCCGGACATCGACGACACCGAGGCCTACGCCGGCTACATGAAGAAGGTGCGCGCGTTCGGCAAGGCGATCTGGGAGATCACCGGCAAGGGCAACGACGTCGACTTCGTCTTCGAGCACCCGGGCGCGCAAACCTTCCCGGTGTCCTGCTTCGTCGTCAAACGCGGCGGCATGGTGGTGTTCTGCGCTGGCACCACGGGGTACAACCTGACCTTCGATGCCCGTTTCGTGTGGATGCGGCAAAAGCGCGTCCAGGGCAGCCACTTCGCCAACCTGATGCAGGCGAGCCAGGCGAACAAGCTGGTGATCGAGCGGCGCGTCGATCCGTGCATGTCGAAGGTCTACTCCTGGCACGACATCCCGCGGGCGCACATGAAGATGTTCCGGAACGAGCACAAGCCCGGCAACATGGCGGCGCTGGTCCAGGCCAAGCGGCCGGGGCTCCAGTCCCTCGACGACGCGCGCCGGGCGTGAGGGGCCGGTCTCGTCCAAAGGAAAGCATTTGTCCGAGGGTGAGAGCCGAGCGGGCTCAAGAGCGCTCTTCCCCATATCCCCGGGGCGACAGGGCCGTGGGCGGTCCGGTTTGCGGCAGGGCATGGGGGAGAGGCGCGGCGCGGGCCATTGTGACGGAGACTTGACCCCATGAGCGACGCCGCGACGCCCGCGGACGGTCCAGCCGGGGACGGTCCGGCCGGGGACGGTCCGGCCGGGCCCGAGGCGTTGCTCCCCGACTTGCTGTCCACCTGCACGCCGGCGCTCGCCACCGCCGGGAAGCTCGCCGCGGCGGCGGGGCGGGCCGTGCGCCACATGGTGGTGAAAGACGGCCGCGTCGATGGCGCGGCAATGGAGCGCCACCAGTTCGCCGCCCACGGCTATGCCTGGATGGCGGCCTATGTCGAGGCGCTCAGGCAGATGCTCGCCTGGGCCGGGAGGCTCGAAGCGGCGGGAGATCTCGGCGAACTCGAGTCGCTCATCCTGCAGGCCGCCTTCGGCGAGTACCTGGCGCAAATCGCCGGCGGCATCGCGCTCAGCCAGGGCGAGGTCGTGCGGCCCCATGACATGGGCGTCGACGACGCCGAGCTCCACGCGTTCTGGACTCCGGCGGTGGCGACGCTCACCGCGCGCGGCAACACCATCGCCGTGCGCATGGCCATCGCCGGGCTCCTCGCCGACGGCCGGTTCGGCGCGCCCGGGCTGGACGATGAGTCCCTTGAAATGGTGCGCGAGCAGTTCCGCCGCGTGGCCGAGGAGCAGGTGGCGCCCCATGCCCAGGACTGGCATCGCAAGGACGCGCTCATCCCGCTCGAGGTCATCGAGCGGCTTGCCGGGCTCGGCGTCTTCGGCCTCATGGTGCCGGAGGCGTTCGGCGGTCTGGGCATGGGCCGAATCGCCATGTGCGTGGTCACCGAGGAGCTCTCCCGCGCCTATCTCGGCGTCGGCTCGCTGGCCACCCGCTCGGAGATCGCCGCCGAACTCATTCGCTTGAGCGGCACGTCCCCCCAGAAGGCGCGCTGGTTGCCGAGGATCGCCTCGGGCGAGGTCCTGCCCACGGCGGTGTTCACCGAGCCCGACACCGGCTCCGACCTGGGCCGCCTCAAGACCCGCGCGGTCAAGGACGGCGCTGTCTATCGGGTCACCGGCAACAAGACCTGGATCACCCATGCGGCGCGCGCCGACCTCATGATCCTCTTGGCCCGCACCGATCCGGGCCGGCCGGATTACAAGGGCCTCAGCCTGTTCCTCGCCGAGAAGCCGCGGGGCGGCGACGGCGACCCGTTCCCGGCCCCCGGCATGACCGGCAGCGCGATCAAGGTGCTGGGCTATCGCGGCATGAAGGAGTACGAGATCGCCTTCGACGGCTTCGAGGTCGCGGCCGACGGCTTGCTCGGCGGGGTCGAGGGCCAGGGCTTCAAGCAGCTTATGGCGACTTTCGAGACCTCGCGCATCCAGACCGCCGCCCGCGCCGTCGGGGTGGCCCAGAACGCGCTCGAGCTGGGCCTGGCTTATGCGCGCGAACGGATCCAGTTCGCCAAGCCCATCTATTCCTTCCCGCGGGTGGCGGGCAAGCTCGCCTGGATGGCGGTCGAGACCATGATCGCCCGACAATTGACCTACTTCGCCGCCCGCGAGAAGGACGGCGGAAGGCGTTGCGACATCGAGGCCGGCACGGCCAAGCTGCTGGCCGCCCGCGTCGCCTGGGCCAACGCCGACAACGCGCTCCAGGTCCACGGCGGCAACGGCTACGCCGAGGAGTACGCCATCAGCCGGGTGCTCTTGGACGCCCGCGTCCTCAACATCTTCGAGGGCACGGCCGAGATCCAGGCCCAGGTGATTGCCCGCGGGCTGATCGAGCGGGGGGGCTGACTAGACGTATCCAGTGCCACCGGGTGGAGGCGGCGCGCCGATCACTCCCATGACCGCGGCGCGGTAGTTTTGGCACGGTAATTTTACTGGGCGGGCGGCGGCCTTCCGCGCTATACCTCTCCCCATGGAGACGCTCTCCGCGGTCTTCCCCTACGTGATCGGCCTGGCGCTGGCGGCCGTGGTCGCGGCGCTCGCGGCCGGGATCATCGCCATGGTCCGCGGCGGTGCGTTCAACAAGAAATACGCCAATAAGCTGATGCGGCTGCGCGTCGGTCTCCAGGCCCTGGCTTTGGTGCTGTTCGCCCTCTTCATGCTGGCCGTCAAGGACTAGCGGCGGAGGGCGCATGGTCCGGCTGACCCGCATCTACACCCGCGGCGGCGACAAGGGCGAAACCTCGCTGGGTGACGGCTCCCGGGTGGTGAAGCACGACCCGCGGGTCGCCGCCTACGGCACCGTGGACGAGGCCAACGCCGTCATCGGCCTCGCCCGCCTTCACACCGAAGGCGCCGCCGACGACATGCTCTCGCGGATCCAGAACGACCTGTTCGACCTGGGCGCCGATCTGTGCCGGCCCGAGGGCCGCAAGGGCGGCGAGTTGCGCATCGTCCAGGCCCAGGTCGACCGGCTGGAGCGGGAAATCGATGAGCTCAATCAGGGGCTCGAGCCGCTCGAGTCCTTCGTGCTTCCGGCCGGGACCGCGCCGGCGGCGTGGCTGCATCTCGCCCGCACCGTGGTGCGCCGGGCGGAGCGCCTGATCACCGAGCTGGCCGCAGGCGAGCCGCTCAACCCACTTGCGATCTCATACGTGAACCGCCTGTCGGACCATCTTTTCGTGCTCGCCCGCCACCTCAACGAGCGGGGTGGGAAGGACGTCCTGTGGCGCCCGGGGGCCAACCGATAAGGCCGCTTTCCGGCCGCGGTCGCCGTTGACATCAACCCCTCGGGATCATAAGTTGCGGCGGTGACGCGAGGCCGCTGTATCCCTTGGACAGACTGTTTGACGGCCCCTCCGACAGGCGGCTTTTTGGAATGATTCCAAAGATTGGTTCATGAAAGTCCTGGTGCCCGTCAAGCGGGTCATCGACGCCAACGTCAAGATCCGCATCAAAGCGGACAACGCGGGCGTTGAGACGACCAATGTCAAGATGTCCATGAACCCCTTCGACGAGGTCGCGGTCGAGGAGGCCATACGGCTCAGGGAGGCCGGCACGGCGCAAGAAGTGATCGCCGTCTCGCTCGGCGTCGCCCGGTGCCAGGAGACGATTCGCACGGCGCTCGCCATGGGCGCCGATCGGGGCATCCTGGTCGAGACCGATGTCGAGCTGGAGCCGCTTGCCGTCGCCAAGCTGTTGCAAGCGGTGGTCGAGAAGGAAAAGCCCGATCTCGTCATCATGGGCAAGCAAGCCATCGACGGCGACTGCAATCAGACCGGCCAGATGCTGGCCGCGCTGCTGGGCTGGGCCCAGGGAACCTTCATCTCAAAGCTGGCCATCGGGCAAGGCACGGCCGAGGTGACGCGCGAGATCGACGGCGGCCTTGAGATGCTCTCCCTCAAGATGCCGGCGGTGGTGACCGTCGACCTGCGCCTCAACGAGCCGCGCTACGCCTCGCTTCCCAACATCATGAAGGCGAGGAAGAAACCGCTCGAGAGGCTGCTGCCGGAGGAGCTCGGCGTCGACGTCGCGCCACGGTTGGTGACGCTTAAAGTGGAGGAGCCGCCGAAGCGCCAGGCCGGGGTCAAGGTCGCCAACGTGGCCGAGCTGGTCGACAAGCTGAGAAACGAGGCGAAAGTGATCTGATGGCTGTCCTGGTCGTCGCCGAACACGACAATACCGAGATCAAGCCCGCGACCCTCAACACGGTGACCGCGGCGGGTCAGATCGGCGGCGAGCTGGCGATTCTGGTCGTCGGCCACAATTGCCGCCCGGTGGCTGAAGCCGCCGCGAAGATCGCCGGCGTTGGACGCGTGCTCCTCGCCGACCAGCCTCACCTCGAGCATCACCTCGCCGAGAACGTGGCGCCGCTGGTGGCGAGCCTGGCGCGGGACTACAGCCACGTCCTGGCGCCGGCGACAACTTATGGCAAGAACGTCATGCCGCGGGTCGCCGCCGACCTCGACGTGGCGCAGATTTCCGACATCTCCGGCATCGAGTCGGCGGACACCTTCATCCGTCCGATCTATGCCGGCAACGCGCTCGCCGTGGTCCAGTCAAGGGACTCCATAAAGCTCATCACCGTGCGCGGGACCGCCTTCGACGCGGCCCCGGCCGAGGGCGGCAGCGCCGCCGTGGAGAGTGTGCCCGACACCGGGGATCAGGGCCTGTCGCGCTTCGTCAAACAGGACTTGAGCGTCTCGGAGCGCCCGGAGTTGACCACGGCGCACATCGTGATTTCGGGCGGCCGGGGCATGGGGAGCGGTGAGAACTTCGCCCTGTTGGAGACGATCGCGGACAAATTGGGCGCCGCCGTCGGCGCCTCGCGCGCGGCGGTCGACGCCGGCTTCGTCCCCAACGACTACCAGGTGGGCCAGACCGGCAAGATCGTGGCGCCCGATCTCTACATCGCGGTCGGCATTTCCGGCGCCATCCAGCACCTGGCCGGCATGAAGGACAGCAAGGTGATCGTCGCCATCAACAAGGACGAGGAGGCGCCGATCTTCCAGATCGCCGATTATGGCTTGGCCGCCGACCTGTTCGATGTCCTGCCCGAGTTGGCGAAGGAACTGGACAAGTAAAGCGAACCTTCGCGAAACCAGCCCCGGGATTGAATCTCATGATCCGGAAAATTGGTATCATCGGAGCCGGACAGATGGGCAGCGGCATCGCCCATGTCTGCGCGCTGGCCGGCCTCGAGGTGAAGCTCACGGACGTGAGCCAGGAACAGATCGACCGCTCGATGGACGTGATCGAGACCAACCTGGGCCGCCAGGTGGGCCGCGACAGGATCACCGCCGGGCAAAAGAAGGCGGCGATGAAGCGGATCGAAGCCGGCACCGGCTACGAGCTGTTCCGCGACTGCGACTTGGTGATCGAGTCGGCCACCGAAGACGAGGAGATCAAGCGCGACATCTTCAAGAACCTTTGCCCGGTCTTGAAGCCCGAAGCGATCGTCGCCACCAACTCATCGTCGATCTCGATCACCCGGCTGGCCACCGCCACCGACCGGCCGGGCAAGTTCGTGGGCATGCATTTCATGAATCCGGTGCCGATGATGGAGCTGGTGGAGCTGATCCGCGGCCTGGCCACCGAGGAGGAGACCTTCGCCACCGTGCGCAAGCTGGTCGCCGAGCTTGGCAAGACCGTCGCCGTCGCCGAGGACTTTCCGGCCTTCATGGTCAACCGCATCCTGCTGCCGATGATCAACGAGGCGATCTACACCCTCTATGAGGGCGTCGGCAGCGTCGAGTCCATCGACACGGCGATGCGCTTGGGCGTCCATCACCCCATGGGACCGCTGGAGCTGGCCGACTTCATCGGGCTGGATACCTGCCTGGCGGTGATGCAGGTGCTTTACGAGGGGCTCGCCGATTCGAAGTACCGGCCCTGTCCGCTCTTGGTGAAATACGTCGAGGCCGGCTGGCTCGGCCGCAAGGCAGGCCGCGGTTTCTACGACTACTCAGGCGACCAGCCGGTGCCGACGCGGTAGGCGTTACGGTGCTCCGCGAGTCCGGTCCGCGGGCTTTCGCGGGGGCTTCGCCCACGGTTCCTTTTTCAAATTTCAAAGGGTTCTGGCGCCCCACACCCTGGGTGACAAGGGGGGCTGCCTCCGGCTCACGGCCACCGGCTTGTCCATCCGCCGCCTGGGCCCGATGCTCTCGAGCCGGGGTGCAAGCGCCTGGGCCCGATGCTCTCGAGCCGGGGTGCAACCGCCTGGGCTTCGGTCCCGGGGATCGAGGGCGGGACGTGTTTTCCGTATTGAATTGGGGCCTGTCGCAACCTTTTTGGAACTCGCGGAGGATTCGCCGGCGGTTCGTCCAAGGGTTCTTTCCGGATTCCTGGAAATCCGATATCATCGGCGGCGATTAACCCGATCATGAGCGAGCTTCGACAAGGCCATGAGCGACGACCACAGGCACATCGGCGATGACACTGCTCCGCGCGTGGTGGTTAAGACCCGGCCCAAGGTCAAGAAGCCGAGGATGTACAAAGTCTTGATGCTCAATGACGACTACACGCCGATGGAGTTCGTCGTTCACGTGCTCGAGCACATCTTCGGCAAAAGCCGGGAGGACGCGGCGCGCATCATGCTGCATGTCCACCATCGCGGCGTCGGCCTGTGCGGGGTGTACACCTACGAGGTTGCCGAAACCAAGGCGAATCAGGTGGTGGATCTCGCGTGCCGGTGCCAGCATCCCCTGCAATGCACGATTGAAAAGGAATAAGGGCCATGCTGTCGCCCAACCTGGAGCAAAGCCTGCACCGCGCCCTCGGCTATGCCAACGAGCGCCGTCACGAATATGCGACGCTGGAGCATCTGCTGCTGGCGCTTATCGAGGATCAGGATGCGGTCGCGGTGCTCCGCGCCTGCGGAGTCGACCTCGATCGCCTGCGCCGCGAGCTGCTCGACCACCTCGACAACGAGCTCTCGGCGCTGATCACCAGCCGCCTGGAGGATGCCAAGCCGACGGCGGGCTTCCAGCGGGTCCTGCAGCGCGCCGCCATTCACGTCCAGTCCTCCGGCCGCGATGAAGTGACCGGCGCCAACGTGCTGGTCGCCCTCTTTGCCGAGCGGGAATCCCACGCCGTGTATTTCCTGCAGGAACAGGACATGACGCGGCTCGACGCGGTCAACAACATCTCCCACGGCATCGCCAAGGTGCCGGGAGAGACGGAGATCCGGCACGTCCGCGGCGCTGACGAGGACGACGACGCCGACGAGGACGACGGCGCCGAGAAGCCGGCGCCGCGCGGCGCGGAAGCGCTTTCGAGCTTCTGCATCGACCTCAACAAGAAGGCCGAGAGAGGCAAGATCGACCCGCTGATCGGGCGCGAGGCCGAGATCGAGCGGACGATCCAGATCCTGTGCCGCCGCCAGAAGAACAACCCCCTTTACGTCGGCGATCCCGGCGTCGGCAAGACCGCAATCGCCGAGGGCCTGGCCCGGCGCATCGTTCACGGCGAGGTGCCCGAGGTGCTCCAGGGCGCCACCATCTACCAGCTCGACATGGGGGCGCTGTTGGCCGGCACGCGCTATCGCGGCGATTTCGAGGAGCGGGTCAAGGCGGTGCTTGCCGAGCTCGAGAAACAGGAGGACGCCATCCTGTTCATCGACGAAATCCACACGGTGATCGGCGCCGGCGCCACCAGCGGCGGCTCGATGGATGCCTCCAACCTGTTGAAGCCGGCGCTGCAAAGCGGCTCGCTCAGGGCCATCGGCTCGACCACCTATAAGGAGTACCGTAATTATTTCGAGAAGGACCGGGCGCTGGTACGCCGATTCCAGAAGATCGACATCGCCGAGCCTTCGATCGAGGAGACGGTCAAGATTCTGCGCGGGCTCAAGCGCTATTACGAGGACCATCACAAGGTGCGCTACACGGCCGAGGCGCTGCGCGCGGCGGTCGATCTCTCGGCGCGCTACATCACCGACCGCAAGCTGCCCGACAAGGCGATCGACGTCATCGACGAGGCCGGCGCCTCGCAGATGCTGCTCCCACCGGGTCGCCGGCGCAAGACCATCAGGGTCAAGGATGTCGAGGCGGTGGTCGCCAAGATTGCCCGCATCCCGCCCAGGAACGTCTCGCGCGACGACAAGAAAGCCCTCGGGAACCTCGACCGCG
>JACZXZ010000061.1 GCA_022571365.1 Pseudomonadota bacterium
GGCGGGAATTTCGAAGCCGCGGGCGGGTGCCTCGCCGCCCACAGGCACCGGTGTTTGCGCCGTCGGTCGGGCCGGCGCCTCGCCGCCGTCGGACTCCGCGGCCCCGGGTTCCATGGCCAGCCACCGATCGAGGTCGATACGCCCGAGGGCCAGGGCGATGTCCGCCCGGACGCGCTCGCCCAGGCTCACATTGCCCAGGCTCACATTGACGGTGCCGGTGGCGCGGACTCCGCCGAGCTCAAAGACGATATCGTCGACCGCGACGCCGGCGGCCGAGGCCTCGACGGTGCCGTCCAGGGCGAACTCCTGGGCCAGCCATCCGGGCAGCGCCGGGCCGTCGCCGGCGGCCACGGCGGCGCGCACCACGGCGGCCAGATCGTCGCCTTCGGCGCGCAGCTTGCCGGACGCCGTGCCGTCGGCCGCCGATAGGGCGCCGCTGAACACCGCCCTGGCCGAGGCCGAGGTCAGGGACAGATCCACCGGTATGGCGGCGTCTTCGGCCAGCCGGCCGAGGCTAAGCGCGAACCCAAGCTTCACTCCGCGCGCGACCAGCTCGCCGTCGGCGCGGAACGGACCGGTCAGGGACTCGGCGGTGATTTCGGCGTTGAGCCGCTCGACCTTCTCGACGGTGCCCGCCGCCGTGTCCCGGTAAACCACGGTGCCATTCTCGATGGTGAAGCTATCGAGCCCGACCTCCACGGGGGGACCGGCCGTCTCCGCCGCGGCTTCCCCGGGCGCGGCGGCCTCCGCCTCGGCCGCTGGCGCGAGCCGCCAGTTGGATCGGCCGTCGGCGAGAATCTCGAGCTCGATCACGGGCTCCACCAAGACCACGGTTGCGACCTGGATGCGGCCTTCGAGCAGGGGCATGAGGGCGACCCGCACGCGCAGGGACGCCACCCGCACCATGTCGGGGACCGCCGCGCCCGGCACATTCACCAGCCTGAGGTCCTCGACCGACAGGGTCGGGACCGGCAAAAGGGCGAGGTCGATATCGCCGGCGATCACGATCTCGCGGCCGGTCGCCGCCTTCACCTGGGCGGCGATCTCGTCCTTGTACTGGTTCCAGTCGATGAAGCTTGGCGCGATCAGCGCCGCGGCCAGCAGCAGGACGACCAGCCCCACCAGGCCGATAACAGCTTTTTTCACGCAGGATGTCTCCGGCCTTGGCCCCCGCGGCGACGCCCGCCCGACGGGCGTCCCTTGGTTCAACGCAGGGCCGTCGCGGCTTAAGCTAAAGGATCGCACGGGTGCGATCAAATGCTACCCGCGCGTCACATCCCCGATGGGCCGGAATTGCTACGATGACTCGACCCCCAACGGCGCGGTGCCCCGGAGACCGAAGAACGAGTCGTCGTCATGAATGTCTAATGTCTGACTTTGAACGGGTTGACGTAGAGCGCGCCCTGGCACTCGACACCGACCTCGAACCTGCAATCCGATCGCGGGGATGCGATGCAGAGAAGCACGTAGCCCATCGCCTTCTGGGCGGGTTTAAGCGCGACGCCCTTCGACTGATCCACCCGTCCCTCGATGAGCCGAGCGGCGCAGGTCAGGCACACGCCGTAGCGGCAACCGTGAGGCAATCGGAGCCCGGTTTCCTCCACGGCATCCAGAATGCAGCGATCCCCGGCCACCTCCACGATGCGATTGTCGCGGTTAACCAGCTCCACCCGGTAAGACGGCATCTCAGCTCATGACGCGAAGGGGGTGAGCGCGAGGCCGGGACTCCCGCCTGCCCTTCTCCCATCAATATCCGGCCTAGTACACGGCATCCCTAGTACACGGCATCAAGAATCCGCACGCCGCCCCCTCCCTCGCAAGGGGGGAGGGAAAACAAAAAAACGCTCTGCCACTCACCCCCTCCCCTGGTGGGAGGGATCGGCGGCGGATGCCCCCGCCGTCGATGGCGGAGGGGTGATGAGCGCTCCTTTGAAAGCGTGTATTAAAGCCAGATGTCGGAGGTGCAGTCGCCGCCGGGATAGCGCATCTCGTGGGCGCGCGCCGGCCCGCCGGGCTCTTTGCCGAAATCGACCAGGAAGTTCTGGTTGATCGCGAGGCCGCCCTTCTCGCTGTCGCAGTCGATCTGCAGCATGAACGAACCGGCCTTGGCCATGTCGGGATAGAACTGGTTGTCCCAGGTGCTGAACAGCGAGCTGGTGACATAGAGCCGCTTGCCGTCGAGGCTGAGCTGGATCATCTGGGGACCGCCGATCAGCTTCTTGCCTTTCACCTCGCCCGCCTTCCCGGTCAGCCCACCGCACCAGACCTGGCCCGTAAGCTTGGGATGGGAGGGATCGCTGATGTCGTACTGGCGGATGTCGCCGTGCAGCCAGTTCGCGAAGTAGAGATAGCGGTCGTCCATCGAGATCAGCAGGTCCGTGATCAGAGACGGCATGGGTATCGGCCAGCCCTCCACCTCGACCGACGGCACGTCGATCACCTTCTCGACCTTCCATTCGCCGTCAGCCTTGTGCCAGTGCCACATGTTGCTGGAAAGCGCCGCGCCCACGAATCCGTGGGTGCTGTCGGGGTTGTGGTGGAAGCGCAACTCGAGCGGGAGCAGCCCGTCCTCGCCGAGGTCGAAGCTCTGGACGATCTCGTGTTTCTCCCAGTCCCAGAAGTGAATGTGCTGGCCGTATTTGCCGGCCTTGACGTCGTCTAAGTCGAAGCCCGGAAAGTAGGTACTGGGTGAGGCCCACTCGCTGCTCACCATGACGTTGTGGCGCGGCTGGTACCAGAAGTCATAGTTGAAGCGCATGGGGTCGGTCTTCGCTTCCCAGCGCCCGGTGATGTTGAAATGCTCGTCGAGAGTGAGAAAGCCCCCCGGCCCATTGCCGTCCCCGTCGCCGAGCATGGAGATGATCAGCTTGTCCGACAGGCAATGGGTGGTGTGAGGCGCCGTGAGATTGGTCTTCTCCTTGATCTCCTCGGGCTCGATGACCTTGTGCAACTCGGGCGTGCGTTCGTCCTTCGTATCGACGATGTAAATTCGGCTCGAGCGTTGGCCGGGAATCACCAGGAAGCGGCGCGACTTGCTCGGATCGCCGTGGCAGGAGCTGCAGATATTCCATCCGAAATGGTGCAGCTCGTCGCCTCTGTTCGGCATCACGGTGCGGTGAACGACCTCGGAGTAGGTAGGCGAGTCTGGGTCAACGTCGACCGTCGCCAGGTAGTCCGGTTGTTCGACCTCGGTGCCGACGTAGAGCGCGACCGTGTAGAGCAGCTTCTCCCGCTCCGCCTTCATCGCCGCTTCGGGCGACGCATAGCCGGGGCCGGTCTGTGCGTCATTCGTGGGGCTCGCTTCCGTGGTGGTCATGGCTCCATGCTCCTTTGTTCAAGCCAAGATAGGGTTGCCTCAGGCCGCGTCGAGCGGCGCCTTTTGCATCGTCTCCGGCGCCAGGATTATCTCCCGCTCGCGGGGATTCGGGAAGCCGCAAGCAATACCGCGGGAGCCTTGGATACGCAAAGATTTGCGCCCCGCCCCGGGTGCGGTCTTGCCAACGGCTGTTCGAGAGGCTAGCGGGTTCAGATCAGGGGTCAATATGGCATACGAACCCTCTCAACGGTACCACAGACTGCCCCGAAGCAGGGTAGGCAAACCGCTGAATTTCGGTATGCCTGATGCCCGTAAACCTCATCGCCCGTAGGTCGCCTTCGGGTCATTCGGGGACATAGAACCGCGCCACGTCGAAGGTCATGAGGCTTCCTCTGCGCGATTCTGGATTTCTCGCACTGCGACTTCTCGCCGTCCGTTCACAATGAACGGGCCGTTTGTCGCAGCATGAATTTCTGGATCTTGCCTGTTGTCGTCTTCGGCAATTCGCCGAACACCACATGTTTCGGCGCCTTGAAGCCGGCCAGGCTCCGGCGGCAGAAAGCGATGATCTCCTCCTGCGTCGCCTCGCGTCCCGGTTTCAGCTCGACAAAGGCGCAAGGCGTCTCGCCCCATTTCTCGTCGGGCTTCGCCACCACGGCCACCGCCGCGACGCTGGGGTGTTTGTAGAGCACACTTTCGATCTCAATCGATGAGATGTTCTCGCCGCCCGAGATGATGACGTCCTTCAGGCGGTCTTTGATTTCGACATAACCGCCCGGATGAACGACAGCCAAATCGCCCGAATGGAACCAGCCGCCAGAGAAGGCCTCTGCCGTAGCGTCGGTTTGCTTGTAATACCCTTTCATCACCGTGTTGCCACGGATCACGATCTCTCCCATGGCCTCGCCGTCATGGGGAACCTTTTCGCCTGACTTCGTATCAATGACCGCGACCTCTTCCGTCATCGGGAACCGGACGCCCTGTCGTGCCTTGATCTCCGCCTGCTGCGGGAAGGGCAGATCGTTCCATTCGTCGCGCCAGGCGCAATGGACCACATGCCCGAAGGTTTCAGTCAGTCCATAGGCGTGCATCACCTCGAAACCGAGCGCCTGCGCTTTCTCCAGAACCGCGCTCGGCGGCGGTGCGCCCGCGGTTATCACTTTCACGGGGTGGTCGAAGGATTTGCGTTCTTCATCAGGCGCGTTGACGAGCATGTTGAGCACAATGGGCGCCCCGCCGAAATGGCTGACGCGATGCTCCGCCACCAGTTTGAAAATATTTTTCGCGTTGACGTAGCGGCAGCAGACGACTGTCCCCGCCAGCGCCGCCATGGTCCAGGCATGCCCCCAGCCGTTACAGTGGAACATAGGGACCGTGGCGAGATAGGTCGGATGGTTTGGCAGGTCCCAACCGACCACGGTGCCGAGGCTCATCAGATAAGAGCCTCGATGGTGATAAACGACGCCCTTGGGCCGCCCGCTGGTGCCGGAGGTGTAGTTGAGCGCCAGTGCCCGCCATTCGTCCTTGGGCAGGCTCCAGGGGTAGCCGGGGTCGCCTTCCGCCAGCAGGTCTTCATAGGTCAGAGCGCCGAGGCGGTCACCCTCGCCGGGCCGCAGCTCGGCCTGTTCATCGACGATGTCGATGATCAGAAGGTCTGGCTTGCGGAACTTCTCGAGCGCGGCCTTGACCGCGGGAGAAAATTGGCTGTCTGTGATCAGGACTCTGGCGTCGCCGTGCTCGAGGATATAGGCGATCGTGTCCGGATCGAAGCGCGTGTTGATCGTATTGAGGACGGATCCGATCATCGGAACGCCGAAATGGGCTTCGAAAAGCTCCGGCGTGTTGGCGGCGATGATGGATACCGTGTCTCCTTCTCCTATGCCGCGCTTGGCCAGCGCGCTGGCGAGGCGAACCGCGCGGTCGTAAGCCTGCCGCCAGCTGTAACGGCGTGGACCGTAGATGACCGCCGGATGGTCCGGATAGACATCCTTCGCGCGGGCGATGAATGAGAGGGGAGAAAGCGGCACAAAGTTGGCTGCATTCCTGTCCAGCCCGTCCTCGTAAGGGTTTCCGCGCATTGTTTCGCTGCTCCAAGATATTCTTGATTTCGGCCCCGCCGATGTCTTGGTCCGCCGTATCAACGGGCCTTCGCGACGAATGGCAGATCCGCGACCGTTGCGGACCGCATGCCTTCAGGGGTCTCCACCACCACTCGCCGCCCCGGCTTCCAGTGGCCGCGTTCGGCGGGAAACCGCAAGGGCGGGAGCGGGCAACATCGGCGTTCCCGGTTTTTCCTCATCATGGGCGGGCGTGCCAGAGTCCGCGGCGTAGGGGGCCCAGGGGTGGTCCATCACGGTCCGGTGGTCCATCACGGGCCGGCCCAGGAGATCTGAATGATTTCGGCACTGCGGCCGACGAAATCCCACACCCGGCCGAATGCGCGGACACGGGACTGCGTAGCCTGCGCGATCGTGATGTCGGACCCCATCCAATACTGGCTGTTGAGGACCTTGACCTCCTCGCCCGGGACGGCTCCTTCGATCGGCTCTACCTCGCCGACGATCTTCTTCAGCACGGTCACGCGCCGGCGTTGGCCTTCGGTCTGGTACGTCACCGGCGCACGTTCGGCGCCCAGGAAGTTGCCGACGAGGACCGAAAAGAGACCGGTCGTACCACCTGCCTTGCCGCTAAAGATTTCGACCAGCTTATCAAAGGCGCCGTCGCCCGCACGATCGTCGATATAGGCCGCAACCGTCCAGTTCCCGCTCCCCATCGAGCCCGGAATGTCGAGCAGCAGCGCTACGTTCAAGCCGCTCAGATCCACCTTTCCGGCTTCGCCCTTGTCGATGCGCACGCCCACCCAGGCCTGGCAATAGCCCTCGGTAGGCGGGTGCTTTCCGAGCGAGATCACGCAGGGGCAGAAAACCGTGCAATTGCAGTTGAGGATCAGCTCCCCTTCGATCCGCCAAGGCTCCGTCATCCCGTATTCCCTTTCGTCAACCGGTCGCGGCATGCCAGGCGACGACCGCGGAGCTCGCCTGAAGCACCGCTCCAAGCGGGGCCGTGATGTAACGTCCGAAGGTGGGCGGCTTTTCGATCGTCATCAGCACCATCGCACCGTCCATCCACACCAGGTTCATGGTCCCGCCGACGAAAGCGAGGGCCATCGGCGCCCGGCAACAGCCGAGGCAAGCCACGCCTTGCTGCAGCCCCATGCGGAGCGCGCCCACCACCCCCTCGCGCCAATGGGAGAGAAAGAAGGCCATCGGCGAGCGGCCAGCAGCAGGACGACCAGCCCGACCAGGCCGATAACAGCTTTTTTCACGCAAGATGTCTCCGGCCTCGGCCCCCGCGGCGACGCCCGCCCGACGGGCGTCCCTTGGCTCAACGCAGGGCCGTCGCGCCTTAAGCTAAAGGATCGCACGGGTGCGATCAAACGCTACCCGCGCGGCGCGTCCCCGATGCGCCGGCATTGCCGCGATGACTCGGCCCCCACCGTCGCCAGCGCCCTGGATCGGCACATCTCCCTTTCCAGCATCGCGCCCGCGAGACACACGCTACTATGGCGAGTACCTCCCGCATGATACTCTTGTCCGTATTATGGAACCGAACGCTCTAGTCGCAATTATAGGTCTTGTGCTTGGGCTCTTGCCCGTTGCGCTTATTGCGTTCGCGATAGTCGTGGTCGGCGCCTTCATTATTCTGCTTCTTGGGTTTACCGCCCTCTTAGACAAACCGATTGTCGTATGGTGCTACGCTGCATCGCTGCTATTTAACATTGTCATCTTGGTACCATTGGCCATTGTCTGCTGGGCCGCTGCCAATTGGGAGCCAGCGTTATGGGAGGCCGCCATACAGCCTGTGCTGATATTCTCGGCGGCCTTCGTAGCACCAACAGTCGTTCTATACCTGTATTCCAGAAAGTACTTTGAGTGATGCTATAGCCCCCCACGGTTGATCTTAATTACCGAGCACAAATGCGTCCTTGAATCCAGCCGTGGGCTGAAAGAATGGCGATTGTGTACTTGACTGAACACCAGCCTTATGGCAAGATCGCTGGATGGTCAAGAAAGTTTATCCAGGTTCGGAGTGTCTTGGGGTGATTTGCGATCACTGCCAGAATCCGATTCCGATTGCGACCCAACCGGAGAAGATTGCCCATCAGTTTGAAGCTTGTTGCCCGAACTGCGGGAAGGCCAGTACTTACCAACGACAAGAAATTCAACGCCTTCTTGCGGTTCGAAAACAGTAACACGTTGGATTTTAGCCATGATTAACCTCTCAAATCCTATCTTTCATAACGAGAATGCAGCCCGCAAACATCTAGAATCCATCCGCTGGCCGGATGGCCCATACTGTCCTTTTTGTGGCCAGTTCGAGACAGTCAAGGCGCTACCGCCTAAGGGCTCTATGGGCAAGGGCTGGTATCATTGTCGCGGCTGCCGCAAGAAATTCACGGTCCGCGTCGGCACATTGTATGAGCGTAGCCACATTCCTTTATACAAATGGATCCTGGCGACCCATTTGCTGTCGTCCAGCAAAAAGGGCATGTCTAGCCACCAGCTTCATCGCATGTTGAGCATTACCTACAAGACCGCTTGGTTCATGGCACACCGCATTCGCGAAGCGATGCGCGAGGGTGTGTTAGCTCCGATGGGCGGTCTAGGCGGCACTGTCGAGGTTGATGAGACCTTTATCGGCCATGACCGCACTATCAAGCCGAAGTACCAGAAGAAGGGTCGAGGCTTCCATCACAAGTACAAGGTGTTGACGCTAGTGGAGCGCGGCGGCAAGACACGCAGTATGGTGGTCGATAACTTGAAGGCCAAGACGCTGGTGCCAATCCTGCGGGAACAAATTGACTGCGAAACCCGCGTCATCACGGATGAAGCGGGCTATTATCAGCATCTTCACCGGGTATTTGCCGAACATCAAGTGGTCCACCACAATCGCGGCGAGTATGGACGCGGCAATATCCATACCAACACTATCGAAGGTTATTTCTCGATCTTCAAGAGGGGTATGAAGGGCGTCTATCAGCACTGTGCCAAGAAGCACTTGCACCGCTATCTTTCCGAATTCGACTTTCGTTATAACTACCGCCAGGTGAGCGACGCGGAGCGCACCATAACAGCCCTCAAGGGCATCGAGGGCAAGCGCCTCACCTACCGGCGGACTAGTTTCGGGGCGAACGTCTAAGCCTAAACTCACCCGTCGCCAATTCCGCAAGTGGCTTAAATAAGTCTTCAATACCTGTGGAAGGAGTTAGCACTATGCCTACGAAAAGCAGCATCGTTACCGCAATCAATTCGAAAGTGGGGAACACCCCACTAAGAGCTTGGAGAATTGGCCTCACTCACAATTTGGCGGAACGAAAAAAATATTGGAGAGACACCAAAAATCAGAACGTTAGCAATTGGACGACTTGGGAAGCAGACTCCTTATCGAATGCTCAGGCTATTGAGTCGCACTTCATCGACAAGGGCATGACGGGCGGAGCGGGGGGCGATCTAACACCGCTGTATACCGTCTACGTCTACATATTCTAAGCTGGCTTGGACGCGACACATTCAGCCGTCCGCAGTTCTGCAAGATATTCGTCCCAATGCCGGGCTAAGGATATTTTAGGCTCATCTTCATAAACAATCTCATGAAGACGATTGTGAGCCATTAACCACCGTGTACGATAAAGAGACGACATTTTTAGTTCATCCGGCATAGCTATTTCTCCAATTAGAAAGCCGCCCGAAGGCGGCTCACTTGGGTTTGGGTTTCTTCGGCTTTCGCCGCGTCGCCGGTTTAGCCTCCGCATCGGCGTCTTGTGCCTCCTCCTGAAGAGCTTTCTGGACTTTCTCTTCATCGTACAGGCCAATCCTCGCCTTCATGACGAGTAGTGCAAGACCGAACGCTCGCAAGAAGTCCATCCCAATCAAAACGTCGCTTGAGCCAGACTCGAGAATCACCAAACCAAAGTGCTGTTTGTCCGACAGTTGAGCTTTCCCCTGTGCGACCAGCTTGGTCTGGCTCTTCCCGTCGGCCAAGGTAACGGTTGTCGTTCCGAATAGAGGTAGACCTAACGGAAATGCTTGGATCATAGGCATAGAAACGAAGCCGGAGAATCCGGTATCTATGACCGCCGTAAATTCTTTCTCGTTTGCGACGCCACCAAGCAAGAATTTGAGCGACGGAGTGCCGTTATCAAAGGAACCAAGCGCTACTAGCATTGGACGTATAACTTACCCGAAAAGCCCCCTCAGAACCGATCTTGATTAGGTGAAATACCCCATCTGGAGCACTGCTTCTCGCGAGGTCCAAAGCCTCTTCGGGTTGAGGCGCGACGTACGCCCTCTCCGTCAGTACGTCGATAGCGACGAACTGACCGGTCTTCTCCGCCTCATAGCTCTTCTGAAACTTGGCCGCGTAAATTGCCTCGCCCTTCTCGGCAACCTCTTGCGGGTCAAACCTAGCCATGTGTTTCCTCTCAGACAGAGAACCGGCATGACCATTTGCTAGCGCAGGCATGACGTTCTCCTGATTCGCACCGCCCGCTCGTAGCGGCAGAATCCAAGGTTAGAGATATATAGTTAACAAGTCCACATGTTCAAAATAACCTTTTTGCCTTTTTTGGCTTGGCTTTTTTGCCAACGTCCTCCTTATGCTGACGCGGCGGCGTCTCAAGCATGCGCTTTAGAACCGCATCGCGCCGCTTATCTTCCTCGCTTATAGATCGTTTCTCAGCCATTCGAAATGACCGAAAAAGAGATATCGCCGCCTGAGTGGCCCAAACCCGACAAAGATACCGAGGCAGCCATCGGTCGATTCATCATAGCATGGGGCGTTCTTGAGCGCGAGATTGACCAAGCCATCGAAGACATCTACCGGCTCGACTCTGACTTGGCTCTGTCAATCACGGCCAACCTTGGAACCAAGGCCAAGCTGGAAATCTTCCAGTCGGCGATCCACTGTTTAGATGATGTGTTCGGCACAACGATAGTCGCAGTTGCCGATAAGCTCGTCAATGACACCACGTCCACCAAGGACCAATATCGTAATTTCTTTGCCCACGGCCAACCCTTTGCGCTGGACGTGAGCCCGGACGCCCCCTGGGCATGGGTGAAACTGTCAGCAAGGAAAGGCGGGGTGAAAGGACACGTACGCCGTTTGACACCGGAGATAGCAGACAAAGCAACCGCCGCGACTCGCTCGCTCATCGAGCGATGGTATGCTCTCCGCCGAAATCTCGCTGATGGCATCCGTCTTTTGAATGAGCTAGACCGGGGCTTTTAAGGCAAAGGATCGCCTTTACCAGCGCCTCAAGATCGCCATCACCCCCCTCATAAATCCAACCGCGATTGTCCTCTAGCCATTCCTCAGCAACCTTAATTGCCGTTGCAATTAATTCAGGATCACGTCTACCTCGCAGCGTGACCTTGCTGTTCAGTAAAGTATACAATCGCCGAAAGAATAAGGTCATGACAGCACCGGCGAAGACCGCGCCGCCAGCTTGAGCTCCCGCTACTCCGCCTGCTCCTCGGCCTCCTCCGGCGTCTCGAAACCGAAGCCGAGCGAGCCCATGCCGAGGCGCGCGGCCGTGAGCACGGTCTCGCGGCGGCCGCCGGCCACCCACAGCGGCGGGTGCGGCTTCTGTAGCGGCTTCGGGATCACGTTGCGCGGAGGGAACTGCACGTAGTCCCCTTCGACGCCGGTGAAGGGCTCCTCGGTCATCATGCGCACGGCGATGCGCGTGCCCTCGTGCTCGATACCGCCGGCCGCTAGGTCGAGGCCGTCCAGATCGGGCACCCGGCCGGTGCCGTTGGCGACCCGGTCCGCAGCCAGGGTTTTATGCTCGCCCTCGTGAACGAACCGGACTTCGAGGCCGCCCTCGACCTTGGCGATTTCCTTGACCTCGACTCCGGTCGCGACCTCGATGCCGATGCGCTCGCTCTCGGCGTGGATCTTGGCCACCGAGTAAGGGTAGAGGCGAGGCAACAGGCGCGGCAGGGCCTCGAGGATCGTCACCTTGGTGCCGGCGCGGGCGAAGACGTGGGCGAACTCGAGCGCGATCACCCCGCCGCCGATGAACACCAGGCGCTCGGGCAGCTCGGCCATCTCCAGGATGTCCTCGCTGGTGATCAGGTGCTCGGCGCCCGGAATGGCGAGCGGCCGCGGCTTGGAGCCGGTCGCGATGAGGACCTTGTCGGCTTCGAGCACGCGCGCGCCGACCGCGACGCGGGCGGGTCCGGTGAACCTGGCCCGGCCCCGGATCAGTTCGATGCCGCGGCCCTCCAGGCTCTTCGCGAAGGCCTCGGGCACGCCCTCGACGAAGCCGCGCTCGCGCGCGATCAGCGCCGCCCAGTCGAGCCTGGGCGCGTCGACCTCGATGTGGTGTTGGGGCGCGAGCGCGATCTGGTGCAGGACCTGGGCGGCGGCGACCAGGACCTTCTTGGGCACGCAGCCGCGCAAGGGGCAGGTGCCGCCGACATCCCAGGATTCGACCATGGCGACCGACTTGCCGGCCGCGCGCAAGGCCCCGGCGGCGGCCATGCCGGCGTTGCCGCTGCCCAGGACGATGGCGTCATATGCTTCGGTCACGATCTTTCCTCCTTCGCCGCTGGCGCGGCCGACTGTCGGCGGCGCGGCTCGATCCCCACTCTTACGCCGCGTCCTGCGCGACCACGTGGCGGTCGCCGC
>JACZXZ010000062.1 GCA_022571365.1 Pseudomonadota bacterium
TGCCGCCTCTACCTGATCACGCCGGAGAGTCTGGAGCCCGGGGCCTTCTCCGAGACCCTGGCGGCGGCGCTTGAGGCCGGCGACGTGGCCTGCGTGCAGCTCAGGCTCAAGGGCGCGGACGACGACGATAACCGATCCGCCTTCGATCAGCGGATCCGACAACCAGGGCCGAGACCTCAACGCTGCAATCGGTCGGATGGGATCTTTGGTAGGGGCACGTTAGGACCGATCGCGATTTCAGATCGGTTGCCAGGTTCATTGCGACCGGTCGCAAGCCAGATCGACAGCCATCTCAGCTATAGCGTTCACGCAGCCGTGGCAGGACCTGCTCGGCATAGAGCCGGAGGAAGCGCTCCTGATCGGGACCAGGTGCGTGGAACACGAGATGAGTGAACCCGAGTTCGATATAAGGCGCGATCTTTTCGATGTGCCCGTCTGGATCGGTTGAGACGATCCAGCGGCTGGCCACCCGTTCGACCGGCAACGCCTCTGCCAACCTCTCCATCTCGATGGGATCCTCGACGCCCACCTTCTCCTCGGGAGAGAGCGCGAGTGCTGCCCAATGGCGCGTATCCTGAATCGCCCGCTCCATGTCGGTGTCAAAGGAAACTTTCATCTCGATCATGCGCTCGATGCTGTCGGAATCACGGCCGGCTCTCTCAAGGCCGGTTTCGACATTCGGCAGCAACGTCTTGCTGTACAACTCAGGCGCCTTTCCGCTTGTGCAGATAAATCCGTCGCCCAGACGCCCGGCAAGCCTCGCCGCCGTCGGTCCGGAGGCCGCGATATAGATGGGCACGGGCTGCTCGGGACGATCATAGATCGTCGCGTTCTCGGTCCGATAGTACTCACCCTCGAACGTGACCCGTTCTTCGGTCCAGAGGCGCTTCATCAGTTCGACCGACTCTCTCAGGCGACCAAACCGCTCCTTGAACGGCGGCCACTTAATCCCGATCGCCGGTACCTCGTTCAGCGACTCGCCGGTTCCAACGCCCAGCATGACGCGGCCCGGATAGAGCGCTCCGAGAGTGCCTATGGCCTGGGCGACGACCGACGGATGATAACGGAAGGTCGGCGTGACCACGCTGGTGCCGATGATGACCCGGGAAGTTCGCTCACCGAGCGCGCCCAGCCAGGCAAAGGAGTAGGGGGCGTGTCCGTCATTGTGTTTCCACGGCTGGAAATGATCGCTTATGACAACCGAGTCAAAACCAACTTCCTCGGAGATCACCGCGAACTCCAGCAATTCGCGCGGCCCAAATTGCTCCGCTGAGGCTTTGTATCCCAGTTTCAGCAACGGCTGGTCCTCTCTAAGCGAACCACGAGGCTATCGCGCCGTTGCTGTGCCAGACCTGAGCGCACCGGTAGCCCTCCCGCCGATCCGCGCTACTCTTCGGCCATCTCCTTCAGCTTCCGATTGACCTCGACCACGTCGTATCCCAGATCCTTCAGGGCCCTGATGCCTTTGGGAGGGGGTGGCGTCGCGGTCCACAAGTTCACGGAAGGCTCCCCGGTGGGCAATAAGGTGTAGGTGAATCCCGCGGGCAAAAACATGGACTCACCTTCTTTGGCTATCAGTTCCTTTTTCTTTCCATCCTTATCTTCGGCGATAACCTTCAGGCTTCCCTTTACACAAAAGAACAGTTCATCCCAATTGGCCTGGTCCCAGACCATGGGTTCGGCATCGGGTTCATGCTCGCACCAACCCTGAATGGCGTTTCGCGCCCCTTCTATCTCGGTAGTTATGCGCATGTAGGTATTCATTCCTTTGCTCATCTTCCACACTGGGCGTCTGTGGGTTTCCTCGTGGGTGATTACCTTCGGCTTTGGCTTGGGCGTGGGCATTATCCGTGACCTCCCTCTATAGTCTCCGAGCAGCATACATCTGCAAGTTGTATATCTTTCTAAGGTCCCAGGTGATCATCTTTTCCGGTTTGAGCTCTATGGTCGCGTTATCAAAGCATTCTCGGTACTCTATGTACGATTCCTTATGGGGATGGCCAACGTCAAATACGTGGTCAGCGAGACGGTCAACGCATTCTTTCGCTAACTCTGCGTCTTCCACCATCTCCGCTCGCCCTTGAATTTGTACCCCCCGTGCGGTTGCCAGCTCGTCTCCCCCTTTAAATACCACACCGGTTACCGAGCTTCCGTTCTCGATGTTCTTCAAGTGCTTTGAGGCCTGGTCGATGGGAATGAAAATTCGTCTGTCCTTAATCGTGTACCAAACCGGACTATTATAGATGACGCCATCCCCGTCTATCGTCGCTAAGGCTAGTTCGTGGTGACGTTCCAGAAACGACCATCTTTGTATCTGGGTCATCGATGCGACGCTACCCAGCTTGATCCTGCCAAGATACTCTTTCGTCATGATTCGTCCCCTCCTCAACTAAGCTTCAGCAAGTCGTCAGTGGATACCGGGAAAGGCCTCTTCGTCTTTGTACGGGAACCACCAGAAGTCTGGCGAATTGGCAGTCGGATCGATCGTCGTGAGCTTGGTGTGGCGGACGGTTTCCAGACCCTTGGAACCGAGCTGGCGCCCGCTGCCCGACATCTTCCGACCGCCAAAGAGGCCGGCATCGTTCCGGGTGGGATCCTTGGACTGGGCGTTCGCGAATGAGGGGGTGCCAATACCCAGTGCTGAGGCCCGCATCACTGGCCAGATGCCGCGCAACACCGGGCATCGCAACTTCATGTTTCTCATTCGTCTCTCCTCCCCCCACTAGAAGGACTCAACCACTCGACCGCGCCCCGCGACTGCTTGCGTGGGCCTCCTGTCCTCTGCTCCCGAGGTCGCGGGGATTCTTATTGCTCTTACTTGACCAGCTCCGACGGTCAACATACAGCCGACATGATGTTTGGCCAATCGATCTATATCTCCGAAGCGGCCAGCCAAGCGACCGATTAGACCTTTGCCGCCTACGGCCCGGGAGACCTCGAGGGCTTCGCGCGTCACTGCGCCGACCGGCACGCATTATGAAAAATACGGGGCGGCGCACCGCCTCGACGGCGCGCCGAGCCGTTGCGAGCCGCACGTCGAGATACCGGCGGCGGCACGGCCCCGAGTCGGACATGAGCCGCTCGAGGATTATGCTGAAGCCTCGATGCGCACCTCTCCGGACACTCGGGTCACGCCCGTCGACAAGATCATAAGCGGCGATCTGGCGGCGATGGGCCGCGACTCGAGGCACCCACGGCCGGGACGCGGTCTTCGGCGCTGCTCCCACCGGCTGCTGGATCGAGTTCGCCTTTCGTCGTGGCGCTTGAGTCCCGCGGTGATAAGATACAGCGCCCGAAGGCTCACTGTAGCCCCCTGACCACCCTGCGGCGGATCGGACTCGTCGGGAGGTAGCGAATAATCCGGCATGAGCCGGCGAACGGCGTCTTCGTGGCTAGACTTGAACCTCCGAGGGGGCTTGCATGAGACGACGAAGTGGCCTGCCAGCGTTACCCATTGTCAAACGAAGCAAGCAATTGACACGCGTTCAAAAAGGTTTCGGTGGTGGTGGCGGAACATAAAATGGCGGCGGCGGAACATAAGATTTCGTGTCGTCATGTCTGGAAAATTTTTGGTCCCCATCCCAGCCGGGTAAAGGACAATCTGGACCCTCGGCTCTCCAGGGATGAGATTCTGGAGAGGACGGGTCATTTAGCCGCCGTCAAGGATGTCTCCTTCGATGTGCGCGAGGGCGAGATCTTTGTGGTCATGGGTCTGTCTGGCAGCGGCAAATCCACCTTGATCCGGTGCTTGTCGCGCCTCGTCGAGCCCACCGATGGTCATATAATTATCAATGGGGAGGACGTGGTCACCATGGACGACAAGCAGCTCTTGGAGCTGCGCCGCCACAAGATGAGCATGGTGTTTCAGCACTTCGGGCTGTTCCCCCACCGGCGGGTTATCGACAACATCGCCTATGGCCTCGAGGTGCAGGGGGTCGAGAAGGCCACCCGGATGAAGAAGGCGGCAGAGGTATTGGAGCTGGTCGGACTGTCCGGCTGGGAGAGGCACTACCCCCGGGAGTTGAGCGGTGGTATGCAGCAGCGCGTGGGCCTTGCCAGGGCCCTCGCGGTGGATCCGGAGATTCTCCTGTTCGATGAACCGTTCAGCGCGCTCGATCCGCTCATCCGTCGCGACATGCAGGATGAGCTCCTCAAGCTTCAAGAGATGTTGCAGAAGACCACGATATTCATCACCCACGACTTCCTGGAGGCGCTGAAAATGGGCGACCGCATTGCCATCATGAAGGACGGGGAGTTCGTGCAAATAGGCACCCCTGAAGAAGTGGTGCTCCATCCAATCGATGATTACGTGAAAGACTTCACCAGGGATGTGCCGCGCCACAAGCTGCTCACCGCCGGCACCATCATGAAAGAATGCCAGGTCGTCGTAAGCGATACTGATGATGTGAGCGCCGTCTTGTCTTTGATGCGGGAGAGAGAATGCGCGACCGCCTTTGTGAATAAGGAGGCCGGCGATTTCCTGGGCACCGTCTCCATGGAGGACATTGCGCAGGCGAGCGAACAGGGCTCGGGGCAGGTGCGCGCGCTAGTGGGGAGCAGTCCCCCTGTTTTGTCTCCGCATACCATGCTGGATGAATTGATTCCGATCACCGCGACGAGCGACAGGCCCCTTGCTGTTGTGGATGACGCCAATAGGCTGGTGGGGGCTGTTGACCGAACCACCGTGATGCTGGCCCTCGCCGGAAAGGGGTAACGGCTCGCTAATGAATGCCCACTCGCCCGACCCGCACGTCCATGAGCGACGAAAGATATTTATGTATCATGTGGCCGCTGGCGGTCTGCTCCTTCTTGTCCTGGTCATTTACAGGCTGAGTACGGAAAACAGCGTCTTTCCCGCCTTCTTGCACTACGCGCTCAGAGAACCGGTCGATGTGTTCGCCGACTGGCTGCCCGAAACCTTCCGCTTCATCCTTAAGCCGATCAGCGATGCGATAAAGCTGTCGCTCAAACGGCTGGATGGGTTTTTCCTCGGGCTTCCATGGCCGGTGGTGGTGGGGGGGGTGTTCCTCTTCACCCAGCATCTCGGCGGTCTGCGCCTGAGCCTGCTCTCGGCGGGGAGTCTTATGTTCATGGGGGTCATTGGCCTGTGGGATGTCAGCCTCATCACGTTGACCATCATGACCCTTTCAGTGGCGATCACGCTGGTCATCGGCATTCCCTTAGGGATCTGGGCCGCGCACAGCGACCGGGTCGAGATGATCCTGCGCCCCGTGTTGGATGCGATGCAGACGATGCCCGCTTTCGTCTATCTCCTCCCCGTCATGCTGTTGTTCGGAATCGGTGCTACCTCAGCGGTTATGGCGACCATTATCTATGCGGCTCCCCCGGTCATCCGGCTCACCAACCTGGGCATTCGTCAGGTTTCCCCAGAGGTCGTGGAAGCCGCGAAGTCTTACGGTTCCACCTCGCTCCAGACCCTGTTCAAGGTCCAGCTGCCGTTGGCCAGGCCATCCATCATGATGGGCATCAACCAAACGGTCATGATGGCCCTGGGGATGGTGATCATCGTTGCCTTGCTCGGCGCCTCCGGTCTGGGAAAGGAGATCTGGTACGCCATGCGCCGCCTGAACATAGGTCTTGCTTTGGAAGCCGGACTCGCCGTCGTTCTGATGGCAATCGTTTTGGACCGCATAAGCTACGCGCTGACCGGCCGAGAGAGGGAGGGCAAAGCGCGTGCGTACGAAGGCGAACCCCCAGGTATGCTGGCTCGAATGAAGAAAAGTGTGGCCCGAATCGGCGCCTTCGCGCAGGGCCTTTCCCGCGCCTTTGCCGCGGGAATGGCAGTCCTGATCGGGTGGATTGCACGACCGTTCGCCAAGAAAGATGTGACTGGCATCCTCCGGCGTGTCTTTACCGCCCATGCCTTCCTTCTTGGCAGCTCCGCCCTGCTGCTGGCCCTGCTCCTGGTAAGCCGCTATCTGGTCGACTTCAGTGAGTTCCCCGCCGCATGGATCTTCCACTTCGCAAAACCGGTCGATGCCGCCGCTACGTGGATGAACATCAACCTGGCCTTCATCACCGATCCCATGCGGAAATCTATTTACGTCTACGGGCTGGGACCCATGAGAGATTTCTTGATCTGGCTGCCCTGGCCGGTGCTGATGCTCGGGATCGCTTATCTTGCGTGGCGGGTGGCGGGGTGGCGTATCGCGCTCCTCTCTTTGTTCGGATTCGCGTTCATCGGTGTGACCGGCATGTGGATCCCGACCATGGTGACCTTAAGCCAGGTTTTGGTGGCTTTGGTCCTCTCGGTGGGCATCGCCGTTCCCATTGGCATCCTGGCGTCTCGAAGCGATGGTTTCGAAGCGCTCATTCGCCCCATCCTCGACGTCATGCAGACGCTGCCCGCCTTCGTCTACTTCCCCGTGGTCATCATGCTGTTCAGGATCGGCGACCTGTCCGGCATCATCGCCACCGTGATCTACGCCATGCCCCCCGCAATTCGACTCACCAACCTGGGTATCCGACAGGTGTCGGCCGAAGTCATCGAAGCCGCCCGATCCTACGGTTCCACGCCCCGTCAAATCCTGTTCAAGGTGCAATTGCCGCTGGCCCTGCCGTCCATCATGATGGGCATCAATCAGACCACCATGATGGCTCTCGCCATGGTGGTCTTCGCCGCGCTGATCGGTGCGAAAGGCCTCGGTTTCGAAGTCCTGATGTCTATCACGCGTTTCGATGTGGGTGCGGGCTTCGAGGCGGGCATGAGCATCGTGTTCCTGGCGGTTATTGCCGACCGCATCACGCAAGGCTGGGCCAAAAGACGGCAGCAAGCGCTGGGCGTAGCGGCGAGTCAATAAAAGACGGGTTTCCGGGAGGACCGGAAACCCGTCTGAGATTAGGCTCTGAAGGTCCTGGACCTACTTGGGGATCCAGGCGCCCCAGATATCCTCATTGTCGGCCATCCAGGCGCGGACGGCTTGGTCTATGCTCTTTTCCTCCACATCCACGAGGAGGATCATCTTCGACTGTTCCGCGGTCGTGAGGTTTATGTTCTTCAGGAACTGGTAGACTTCGGGCTGCTCGTCCTTGAACCCGACTCTGGCAACGATATAGGTGGCGTCGGGCGGCCAATCGCAGGCGAAGGTACCTTCCACGTCCGGATCGACCCCATAGCACGCGTCGGAGTATGCCGGCAGCTCGATCTCGGTCATGTCGTGCTTGGCGAACAGCCAGTGAGGTGTAAACCAGTAGAATAAGATAGGCTCGCCCCTGGCGACGGCGCCCTCGACCTCGGCGAGAACGGCGCCCTCGGTGCCCGCGTAGACGTTGACGTAATTGATGCCGAGGTTCGCGATCCGCCCCTCATTTTGGGACTCCCAGCCTGGGATCGCGTCGAGCAAGAAGCCCTTGTCTCCGGTCTCGGGCCGGGCGAAGAGTTCCGCGTACTTGTCCAAGTCTTTCCAGCTCTTCAGATCGGGCGCCATCGGCTCGATGCCGCGCTCGGGATCGCCTTCGATCACGTAGGTCGGCACCCACCAACCGCTATTTCCGATCACACCCAGGTCGCCGACGACCTCCACCTTCTTTTTCTCATCGATCCACTCTTCGTGGGCGGCAATGCTGTAGGAAGGCCAGATCTCCATGGACAGGTCCAAGTCCCCTGCGGCCAGCCCCGCCCATTGGCCTGTGTAGTCGGCGAATATGAGCTCGACCTCGTAACCCATATGCTCTTCGAGGATGATCTTCGCCAGGTTGCTGTCGACCAGTTGCCCGGTCCAGTCGTTCTCGGCGATCCGGATGGTGCCCTTGGCCTGGGCGTTCGCGATCGAGGTGGTGCCGATCCCCAGTGCTAAGGCCAGCATCACTACCCAGATGCCGCGCAACATTCGGCATTGCAAGTTCATGTTTTTCATTTGTCTTTCCTCCCTCCACTAGAAGAGCTCAGCCATTTGACCGCGCCCCGCTACTGCTTGCGTGGGCCTTCTGTCCCCTGCTCCCGAGGTCGCGGCTTCCGATTGCTCTTATTGGCCAGCTCCGATGATTGGTATACAACCGATATGACGTTTGGACAATCAATATCCAGGTCTCCGAAGCGATCGGCCAAGCGACCGATGAGACCTTGCCGCCTACGGCCCGGGAGATATCGAGGGCTTCGTGAGCCTTCCGCAACCCTGCGGGCCTGGTTGCATACCTGCTTAAGCGCCCCGCGGGTCCCGCTTTCGGCTACCACATCGACAGGCCAAGGCGGGCGGCTGCGATGCCGGACGCGGGCAGATAGGTTTCGCAGAAAAACTCTTTCGGGTAACGCTGCGCAAGCGGCGCTCGTGCGTGCGCGTTAGATCCGCTCCGGGATCGTGGTCTCGAGCCCACGCGGGATCTTCTTCTCCTTGTCGTAGAAGGGGAGCTCGATGATCTCTGCCGGGTAGGTCCTGCCGTCGACGCCGATGGTTTCGATCTTCTCACCCGGCCCGTGCGCGGGGTCCTTTACGCGAACGTAGCCGATCCCGCACTGCAGATATGGCGACCACGCGCCCGCCGTGACGTGACCGATCGCCCTTCCGCCCTTCGCTGCGGGCTCCAAAATCAAGGGCTCCGCTTTGGCGCAGCGGATTCCGTGGAGCAGAGGCCTTTTGTCCGCGTTGTCGAGCGCCGCTTTACCGATGAAGTCCGCCTTGTTCATGTCGACGAACGGGCCGAGGCCGGCCTGATACGGATTCATCGTGCGGTCGAAGTCGGAGCCGGCGTTCAGGATCGCCGCCTCGATGCGCCGGATGTCCATCGAGTCGAGTCCGCTGTGGATCATCCCGACGGGCTCACCGGCCTTCATGAGATGCTTCCAGAGGGCGTGGCAGTCGGTTTCAGGAAAGCTGTAGTACTCCCAGCCGATCTCGCCGGTCCAACCCGTCCGCGTGACGATCACGCGCTGTCCGCCCATCATCGCCTCTGCGATCCCGAAATATCGAAACGGTTCGGGCGCGCCGCCGTCGCAAGCAGCATCCAGCACTTCGAGCGCGCGCGGGCCCTGAACCTGGTTGACCCACACGCCCGGATCGGAGATCTCCACGTCGAGCCCTTGCGCATGCGCGATTAACCAGGCGTAGATGTCGCCGTCCGCCTGGACGTACCAGAAGCGATCCGTTTCGAGTCGCATCAGAATGCCGTCGACGATGAGCCCGCCGTCCGGGTAGCAGGCGATGCCGTAAGCGCAGCGGCCGGGCTTTAGTTTCGAAACATCCTTGGTGAAGACCTTGTCGCACAGGCGCGCGGCGTCCGGGCCCCTTATTTCGGTGGGCAGCTCGCCGGTCGGGAACATCGCGGCCTTGCGTCGCAAGGCCCAGTAATCCTCGAAGCGGTCCGCATCGGCGAACGAGATGGGCATGAGGCGCCGGTTATAGACGAGGTAGGTGGCATTTCGCGCGCGATCGAACTCGAAGTAGGGCGAGTCGCTGTAACCGTAGTTCCACCCGGGTTCCTCGTGCGAGGTCACAAGATTGCGCATGAGCCTATGCCTTACGGTTGAACCCTTGGCCATCTTATCCGAGACTTCCCAGTTGACTGTTCCCAGTCACCGACGACGGTATCACAGTCGGCATCCGGCAGGGAGTCCTGGAGGGCTTCGTGCGTCACTGCGCCGGCCGGCACGCACTATGAAAATACGGCTCGGCGCGCCGAGCCGTTGCGAGCCGCACGCCGAGATCCGGGAAGCCGGGCGCCAGGATCGAGGGCGCGACCTTGAGCGTCAGCACTCCTTCAAGCGCGCCGCCGCGGCCTGGTCGGTGAATACCACCGCGTGGTCGGCGCGCACGCGGCCCGCCGGGATCGTCCTGTCTCCATCCCGCAGGCGAACCAGCATCGCGGCCTTGCCCTCGCCGGTGACGAGCCAGAGGACCTGCCGCGCCCGGTTGAGGATCGGGTAGGTGAGCGTCATGCGACGCCGGCCCTGGTAGAGCTCCGTCATCGCAACCTCGGACGCGCTCACGTCGAGCACCGGATCGCCCGGGACGAGTGAGGCGGTGTGGCCGTCGGGACCGAGCCCGAGCTGCGCGAGATCGAGCACGGGAGGGGATCCGGCAATCGTCTCCAGCGTCTCGGCGTAGCGCGCTGCCGCGGCTTCCAGGTCTGCTAGCTCGACCGGCATCGCGTGGACCTGCTCCGGTGCGAGCGGCGCGGGCCTGAGAAGGCTCTCGCGCAAGTGGGTGAGGTTGCGGTCGGGATCACCGGCCGGAGCGACGCGCTCGTCGATTTGCAGCACGTGTACGCCTTTCCAAGGCACGTCCTCGCCCGCGAGCGCCCGCAGCATTCGCCAGGGAGTGTGACCGCCGCTCACCGCCACCGTGAAGCGACCCCGATCGGCGACCGTGCGCCGGGCCCGCGCGGCAATGAAACGTGCGGCCTCGCGGGCGACCGCATCGGCGTCGGGGAAAATGTTGATCTTCATATCGCTCAGCCGCTCTTCTCCAAGTGCCCGCCGAACTCGAACCGCATGGCCGACAGGAGCCTGTTCGCGTAGTCGGCTTCGCCACGGGAGGTGAAGCGCTCATAGAGCGCCGAGGTGAGGACATGGACCGGCACCGCTTCGTCGATCGCGGCACGGATCGCCCAACGGCCCTCACCCGAGTCCGACACGCGGCCCGAGAAGTCTGAAAGCTCCGGGTTCTTGAGGAGTGCCTTCGCGGTCAGGTCGAGGAGCCACGAACCGATCACGCTACCGCGGCGCCACAGCTCGGCGATGTCGGCCACGTTCAAATCGTACTGATAGTACTCGGGATGCTGGAGCGGCGTTGTCTCGGCGTCTGCGGCCTCCGCCTGTCGCTTGCCGATGTTGGCCTGGTGCAGGATGTGCAGGCCCTCGGCGTAGGAGGCCATGATCCCGTACTCGATGCCGTTGTGGATCATCTTGACGAAGTGGCCGGCGCCGTGCGGCCCACAGTGCAGGTAGCCGTGCTCGGCGGTGCCGCCGACCTTCTCCCTCCCGGGTGTGCGCGGCGCCGCGTCGATCGGCGGCGCCAATGACCTGAAGATGGCATCGAGGTGACGCACGATGGCGTCCTCGCCGCCGATCATCTGGCAGAAACCCCGCTCCAATCCCCACACGCCACCGCTGGTCCCCACGTCCACGTAATGGATGCCCTTGGAGCTAAGTGCCTGGGCGCGGCGAATGTCGTCCCGGTAGTACGAATTGCCGCCGTCGATAATGATATCGTCGCGCTCCATCAGCGCGGCCAGGTCCCGCGTGGTCTCTTCGACGACGGCCGCGGGCAACATGATCCAAGCGGCTCGCGGCTTGGTCAGCTTGCCCACGAGATCTTCGAGTGAAGTGGCACCGATCGCGCCTTCTTTCTCCAGTGTCTGCACGCTGGCGCGACGACGGCCGTAGACGACACAGGCGTGCCCGTCGCGCATGAGCCGGCGCACCATGTTGGCGCCCATGCGCCCCAGACCGATCATTCCAAGCTGCATGTCATCACCTCCTCATCGGAGTTTGTAACGATTCTCCAGCGCCATCACCTTTGCTGAACGACGCCGATGGCGTGCCTTACCGGTGAAACTCGACTTAGGTATGGCAAAACCTCCTCTGCTCAAGGGAGGATTTGCCGGAGAGCTCTCTTAATGGCTGGACTGGTTTTATGGAAGGGGGTCAGTCTTTTTCATACGGAGCACCGCTGCTTTCGTGCGCCAGCGCCGCTCAGCCTCCTGTGCGGGCGCCACCGCCGCCTGCTCTTAAAGGCCGAGCGGAGGGTGAACGTGCAGGCGGTCTTGGGCGGCTGGCTCGGCCGGGTCAAGACGCCGGCGGGCGTGCGCGTTGCCGGCGGGCGTGCGCGTTCAGGTGGACGTGGACCCCTACAGCTTCCTCTAAGGACTTCCCGCCGCGCGCGGTCATGGGGTACACTTTAGTTGCGAACGGCGGCCGGGCCAAGGAAGCCGGTTTCGGCCGCGGAGAAGACGCCGCGCGAGATCCTCGCGCTCAACCGGCTATCCAGAGGCTTGCCCCCATGAAGTTCTTCATCGACA
>JACZXZ010000063.1 GCA_022571365.1 Pseudomonadota bacterium
GGGCGAGAAGCGTCGCCTGGTTGTAGCGCCGGTAAAACAGGCGCGTCCAGTGCAGCGGCACCGGCACCAGGAGGTCGGCCCCGGCGAGGAGCTCGGCCCCGGCGCGCGCCAGCCAGCGGCCGAAGGCGGGCGCCGCGTAAGTGCGGTCGCCGTGCTTGAAGCCGAGGATCAGGTTCTTGCTCGCATCGTCGTAACGCATGACGGCGCGGGCGTGGTCGTAGGCCGGGGGCGACCGGATGCAGGCGCCGCACAGCGCCCCCTCGCTCCCCTCGTACTCGAAAGGATAGCCGCAGGTGCCGCAGCGCGGGAGGCCGAGGAAATCCACCGCCTCCCAACAGGCCGAACAGAGGCTCCCGCTTTCGCCCACCGCGGCGCCGCAGCCCAGGCATTGGGGCGGCAACAGCGCGTTGAGCGCCAGCCGGGCGGCGCGGTGGACTATGCTCCGGGTTTCCCCGATTACCGACATGGCGGCCATGTCAGCGCTTGCCGGCGCCCCTGTCAACCACCTGCCCGCGATCGACGAGGCGCACGCGTCGAGGGCGGCGCGTTGCCCGCTGTTGTAGCCGCGCCCGGCCGAATTGTCACGGCTCGCCAGGGCAACGTTCTTCCCAGGTTTCGCTCCCCGCAGTGCGGACACGCCCGGCGAAGGAGGACCGAGCACGACTTTTTTTGCCCATCCAGCGGCCGTTCCGCTAGCATCGACAGACAATATTCGAGGAGGCGGGTATGAATATGAAAAGGGCTCTTCGCGTTTGCGGCTTGGCCGCCGGATTGGCGATGGCGGGGATCGTCCCGGTCCGCGCCCTCTCAATCGACACTTTCAATGAGTGGAAGTACAATGAGGAGAGTGTAGAGGCGACCATGTTTGATTTCCTGAAGATTCATCTACACGGGATCTATGAAGGCTTAGACTGGGCCAACGTAGTGAATGAAGAGGAGGGAATAGCACGATGGTTTTGCCCGCCGGGGGATCTCTTGGTCGAGGATGAGTTGATCATCGGGATGATCGAAGCCGAGCTTCAAAATCCGTCGCTCGGTGGCCTGGAGGCTTACCCCTCGGACATTCCGGTCGAACTCATCCTCTTGCACGCCGTCCGAAACGTGTTTCCCTGCTAGCGCCGGGCGCCGTCCGGGCGACCGCGCTCGCGGGGATGCCCCTCCAAC
This sequence comes from Pseudomonadota bacterium, assembly GCA_022571365.1. GTDB lineage: Bacteria > Pseudomonadota > Alphaproteobacteria > JACZXZ01. Next base: position 1,165 of record JACZXZ010000063.1, read on the forward strand.
CTCACGGCGACGCGAGCGGTCTTTGCTGCGCAGCGTCAAAAAGGGCCATATATCGGCCATGACCGATCAGATGCGGGTGTTCGACCGCCGGCTGGTGCGGGCCCACCGGGACCGGGCGGCGGCGCACCTCGGCGATCACGACTTCCTGTTCCGCGAGGTGGCCGAGCGCCTGGCCGACCGGCTCGACGACTTCAACCGCGGGTTCCCGGTGGCCCTCGATCTGGGCTGTCGGGGCGGCGCGCTGGCGCGGGCGCTCGACGGGCACGGCGGCATCGAGCGCCTGATCCGGTGCGACCCATCGCCGGCCTTCTCCCGCCGGGCCGGAGGCTTAAGCCTTGCGGCCGAGGAAGAGGCGCTGCCTTTCGCCGAGGCCGTGTTCGACCTGGTGATCAGCGATCTCAGCCTGCATTGGGTCAATGACCTGCCCGGCGCCTTGGTGCAGATCCGCAGGTCGTTGAAACCCGATGGCCTGTTCCTCGCCGCCATGTTCGGCGGCGAGACGCTGAAGGAGCTGCGCCAGGTCCTGCTCGAAGCCGACTTGGCCGAGGAAGGCGGCGCCAGCCCGCGGGTCTCGCCCTTCGCCGATGTCCGCGACGCGGGCGACTTGCTCCAGCGTGCGGGTTTCGCCCTGCCGGTGGTCGATCTCGACACCATCACCGTCACCTACGCCGACGCCTTCGCCCTGATGCGCGACCTGCGCGGCATGGGCGAGGCCAACGCGGTCGTCGAGCGGCGCGGCGGCTTCACCCGCCGCACCACCATGATGGCCGCCGCTCGGCTCTATCAGGAAAAGTTCCAAGACCGGCAAGGCCGGACGCCGGCCACCTTCCAGATCCTCTATCTAACCGCCTGGGCGCCCCATGAAGCGCAGCAGAAGCCGCGCAAGCCGGGCAGCGCCAGGGCGCGCCTAGCCGACGCCCTCGGCACCATCGAGATCTCGGCCGGCGACAAGGCGCAACCGAAATAGGCGGCGGGACGCGCCGCTCCCTTCGCCCCCAGCCTGCGGGGCCCAATGCTCCTCCGCGGGATACGGGCGAGCCGGCCCGCGCCTACAGAAAATCCCTGAGCATGGCGATGAGCGGCTCATCGGCCGGGAGCATGGGATAGTCCTTGAGGCGCATGGGCCGCACCCATTTGAGCTCCTGTCCCTCGCGCGGCGTCATCGTCCCCTGCCACGTCCGGCAGAGGTAAAGGGGCATCAGGAGATGGAAGCCGTCGTAGCTGTGCGAGGCGAAGGTGAAGGGCGCGAGGCAGCTTTCGGTGATATCGATGCCCAGTTCTTCCCGGAGCTCCCGGATCAGCGCCTCCTCCGGCCGCTCGCCGTCTCCCACCTTGCCCCCCGGGAACTCCCACAGCCCGGCCATGGATTTGCCGGCCGGCCGTCTGGCGATCAGCACGCGGCCACCCGAGTCGACGAGCGCCACCGCGGCGACCAGGATGATGGGAAGCTCGTTGGTCATGACGGGGGCGCGTGATCCGGCGCCGGGCCGCGGAGAGCCGCCGTGCCAAGGCCTCCCTCACCCTCCCCGCCCTCATCCTGAGCGGCGGGCCTCTCCTTCGAGACGGCGCTTCGCGCCTCCTCAGGATAAGGCCCGTCTGTCGAAGGACGCGGGCTCCTCCCTCTCCCTCCGGGGGAGAGGGCCAGGGTGAGGAGGGCTCCGAGACAGGCTGGTGAAAGGGTGCTCAAACGCGCCTCGAGGCTGATGTCCGGCTCAGGTCCGGTATTCGGCATTGATGGTGATGTAGCGGTGGGTGAGGTCGCAGGTCCAGACCACGGCGCGGCCGCGCCCGACCCCGACATCGACCTCGATGTCGATCTCCCGCCCCTTCATGTGGGCGGCCACCGGCGCTTCGTCGTAGTCGGGATGAACGGCGCCGTTCACGGTCACCAGCACACCGCCGATGCGGATGGCGAGGCGGTCCGGGTCCGCCTTTTCGCCGGCCTTGCCCACGGCCATGACGATCCGGCCCCAGTTGGCGTCCCCGCCGGCGATCGCCGTCTTGACCAGCGGCGAATTGGCGATGGCGAGGCCGATGCGGCGGGCGGCGCGCTCTGAGGCGGCGCCGGTGACGGTGACGGTGACCAGCTTTTCCGCCCCTTCGCCGTCGCGCACGATCTGCCGCGCCAAGTCCTCCGCCAGATCCTCGAGCTTCAGCCGGAAGTCGCGGAGATGGGGATCCCCCGGGCTGGCCACCGCCCGGTGCCGGGCCCTGCCGGTCGCCGCCAAGAGCGCGGTATCGCTGGTCGAGGTGTCGCCGTCCACCGTGATGGAATTGAACGAGCGGGCGGTCGCGCGCGCCAGCAACGGTTGCAGCACATCGACCGGAATCGCGGCGTCGGTAAAGAGGAAGGCCAGCATGGTCGCCATGTCGGGCGCGATCATGCCGGAGCCCTTGGCGATGCCGTTGATCACCACCCGGTCGCCGCCGATGGCCGCGGTGCGAGTCGCGCCCTTGGCGAAGGTGTCCGTGGTCATGATGGCCTGGGCGGCGGAGCCCCAGGCCTCGTCGCTGAGCGCCTCATGAAGGCGCGGCAGGGCGGCGATGATCTTGTCCTCGGGCAGGGGCTCGCCGATGACGCCGGTCGAGGCGACAAAGACCTCGCGCTTGCGGCACCCGAGGAGACCGGCGACGGCCTCGGCCGTGCGCGCGACCGATGCGGCGCCGGCCTTGCCGGTAAAGGCGTTGGCGTTGCCGGAATTGGCGATGATGGCGCGCGCCCGCCCGCCGGCAAGCGCGGCGCGGCACCACTCGACCGGCGCCGAGGCGGTAAGCGAGCGGGTAAACACGCCGGCCACCACTGTGCCTCGGGCGAGCGTGGCGAGGAACAGATCCGGGCTGCCGCGATCGCGGATTCCGCAACTCACTGCGCCGAGGCGCACCCCTTTGACGGGCGGCAGGCCGGGGAAACGGGCCGGCGCCAAAGGCGAGCGTTCAACCATTTGCCGTTCGATGGTTTGGCTTGGCCAACCCCCCTGAAGCCGGTAGAGGCAGACCACGGCGCGGCACCTGGCCGCCGCCGTCGAATCAGACCCTTGGGGAGCGCATAAAGCATATCGCGGGCGGCGGCACAAGAGAACGGCACAAGAGACGGGGCGAGCCCGCTTCCGGTTTGATGCCCGGCGGCGGAGCGGCCGGCATGGCGGCGCAGTCTCAGGCCGTCCGCGGCATGAAAGCGGCGCCCGCCGCCCGGACCGCCGGCCGAGTTGAAAGGCTCAAAGCATCCGCCTATCTGTGCTAAAACCCCACTCCTGGTGTCACTGAGGCGCCGCGCGGCGCCCAAGGATCATCCATGTTGCAAACCATTCCGCAACGGCTTGTCGGCTCCTTAAGCGCTACCGCCCAACGGCTTTTCGGCTCCGCCAACGAGCGTTATCTGAAAAGCCTCCAGGGCGACGTTCAGGCGATCAATGCGCTCGAGCCGTCGCTCGAGGCGCTCTCCGACGAAGAGCTGAGGGCTCGCACGCCGTGGCTGAAGCAGCGGCTGACCGGCGGCGAGGCGCTGGACGAGCTTCTGGTCGAAGCCTTCGCGACGGTGCGCGAGGCGGCCAAGCGCACTCTGCACCAGCGCCATTTCGACGTCCAGCTCATGGGCGGCATTGTCCTCCACCGGGGCACCATCGCCGAAATGAAGACCGGCGAGGGCAAGACCCTGGTAGCGACCCTGCCGATGTATCTGAACGCGCTGACCAGCAAAGGCTGCCACGTGGTCACGGTCAACGATTATCTCGCCCACCGGGACGCCGAGTGGATGGGCGAGATCTACAAGTTCCTGGGGCTCACCGTGGGCTGCATCGTCCACGGACTCACGGATGAGGAGCGCCGAGTCGCCTATGCCGCCGATGTGACCTACGGGACCAACAACGAGTTCGGCTTCGACTACCTGCGCGACAACATGAAGTTCCGGCTCGACGACATGGTCCAGCGGCCGTTTTCCTACGCCATCGTCGACGAGGTCGACTCGATCCTGGTCGACGAGGCGCGCACGCCGCTCATCATCTCCGGCCCGGCCGAGGACTCCTCCGAGCTCTACACCAAGATAGACCGGCTCATCCACAAGCTCTCGGAAGAGGACTACGAGAAGGACGAGAAGATGCGGGCGGTCACGCTCACCGAGGCCGGCACCGAGAAGATAGAGCGGATGCTCGAGGGATCCGGCCTGCTCACGGGCGACAGCCTATACGACATCGCCAACGTGGCGCTGGTTCACCACGTCAACCAGGCGCTCCGCGCCCACAAGCTGTTCGCCTGCGACACCGACTACATCGTCAAGGACAACAAGGTCATCATCATCGACGAGTTCACCGGCCGCATGATGGAGGGCCGGCGCTACTCCGACGGGCTGCACCAAGCGCTCGAAGCCAAGGAGCGGGCCGAGATCCAGATGGAAAACCAGACGCTCGCCTCGATCACCTTTCAGAACTACTTCCGGCTCTATCCCAAGCTCGCCGGCATGACCGGAACGGCCATGACCGAGGCCGAGGAGTTCGCCGACATCTACCACCTCGAGGTGGTCGATATCCCGACCAATCTGTCCTGCATCCGCATCGATCAGGACGACGAGGTCTACCGGACGGCCAAGGAAAAGTACGACGCCATCCTCACCCATATCGAGGCGTGCCACGACCGCCAGCAGCCCATCCTCGTCGGCACGGTCAGCATCGAGAAGTCCGAGCATTTGTCGTCGCTCCTGAAGAAACGCAAGGTCCCGCACCAGGTGCTGAACGCCCGCTATCACGAGCAGGAGGCCTATATCATCGCCCAGGCCGGCCACCCCGGGGCCGTGACCATCGCCACCAACATGGCCGGCCGCGGCACCGACATCCAGCTCGGCGGCAATGTCGAGATGAGGCTCAAGAACGACCTCGCCGATATCGAGGATGAGGCCGAGCGCGAGAAGAAGGAGGCCCAGATCAGGGCCGAGATCGAGACCGCGAAAGACGCCGTCATCAAGGCCGGAGGGCTGTTCATCCTCGCCACCGAGCGCCACGAGAGCCGCCGCATCGATAACCAGCTCAGGGGACGCTCCGGGCGGCAGGGCGACCCCGGCGCCTCCAAGTTCTACCTGTCCCTGGAAGACGATCTCATGCGCATCTTCGGCTCCGAGCGGATGGACGGCATCCTCAGGAAACTAGGGCTGAACGAGGGCGAGGCGATCATCCATCCGTGGATCAACAGGGCGCTCGAGAAGGCGCAACAGAAGGTCGAGGCGCGCAACTTCGACATCCGCAAGAACCTCCTCAAATACGACGACGTGATGAACTCCCAGCGCAAGGTGATCTACGAGCAGCGCCGGGAGATCATGAGCGCCACCAACGTCTCCCAGACGATCACCGACATGCGCAGCCAGGTGATCGCCGACATGGTGGCGCGGGGCATCCCCGAGAACGCCTATCCCGAGCAGTGGGAGACCGGCGCCCTGCACGAGGAGTGCCGGCGCATCCTGGACCTCGACCTGGCGATCGACGACTGGGCCAAGGAGGAGGGGATCGCGGACCAAGAGATCGAAGAGCGGATCACCGCCGCCGCCGAGCGCAAGATGGCGGAAAAGGTTGGGAACTATGGGCCCGAGCTCATGCGCATGGCGGAAAAGAGCCTGCTTCTGCAGCTCCTCGACCAGACCTGGAAGGACCACTTGCTTAGCCTCGACCACCTGCGCCAGGGCATCAACCTCCGGGCCTACGGTCAGCGCGACCCCCTGAACGAATACAAGCGCGAGGCCTTTTCCCTGTTCGAGGAGCTGCTGGAGCGCGTGCGCGAGACGGTGACCACGGTGTTATGCCACGTGGAGCTCAGGATCGCCGCCGAGGCTGACGCCGCCAAGAGGCTTCCCGAACGGCGCCCGCAGGCGATACAGGAGAGCCGCCGGGAGCCGGCCTTTCAGGAGGCGCGAGCCACGGGCACCGACGGCCGCCCGGCCCGGCCCATGCCGATCAAGCGGGCGCGGGCCGCGGTGATCGACCCCAACGATCCCTTGACCTGGGGCAAGGTGCCGCGCAACGCGCCCTGCCCCTGCGGCGCGGGCAAGAAGTACAAGCACTGCCACGGCCGGGTGGTCTAGGCCGCACACATTCGCCGCAGCGCGCCCCGGTCAATCAGTCGGCGGGCAGTCTCTCCCGATATGGCTCAGCACGATGGTGGTGCCCTGCATGCAGATCGAAACCATGGCGGGTGCGCCGCACACGCACACCTCGTCGCCCGCTTCGAAGCCCTTGAGGTCGCCGGCGAGCGTGTAAAGCCCGCCGTCCCGCGCGCGCAAGGCCGGGCATTCCACGCCCTCGGCGGTGAGCGAGCCGCGAACACAACTCTGGGCCTCCGGCGCCCGGTCCGGCGCGCCCGCCTCTCCCGACCCGAGATTTGGTCCGCAAGCCGCAACCGCCGCGAAAACGGCGCCACAGGCGACGAGGCGCAGGCCCCACGCTGTCCTGGCTGATCCCCGCATCGCGCCCGCGATCAGCCCTACCGGTTGGCTTTGAGGAACGCCTCCATGTGGAAGCGCGCCTGGACCGGCTCGTAGACCTGGTCCCGCCCCACCGGGCAGGCGCGCCGGGCGCGGCAGCCCTCACCCATGCAGTCGGCGCCGGCCGGGCTTGCGATATGGCCGACACAGGCCGCCACGTCATAGCCGTCGGCCGAGAACGCCCCGACCGGGCAGGTTGTGAGACACGGTTTCTCGGCGCAGGTGTCGCACGGCCGCGGCCGCGTGTCGCGGGGCGGCAACTCCAGCCGCTCGGCCAAGGCCAGCGCCCCGCGATAGCCGTGCCACAAGCCGTAGTCCGGGTGAATGAGTATGCCGATGGGCGAGAGGTAGACCGGCTCGGCGCGCATCGCCCAGCGTTGGAACGGGAGATAAGGCGGACCCTGGCCTGGGAACAGGCACGCGCCGCCGAAGGCGGCCGCCAAGTCCGACAGCACGCCGCGGCACCAGCCATCGAGGGGATCGGCGCCGGTCCCGGCCGCGGCGGAAAACGCCCGCCACATGGCGGGCCCGGCATGGCCGGCCAGCACCAGCGTCCGGGCCGGCCGGCCGGAGGCCAAGGGCGGCACCCCGTCGCTCGGGCTCGGGTGGAACGCGCCCCTGGGCGTCAACCCTTTCCCGATGAGGGCGGCCTTGATTTCATCCAGTGTCATGGGCCAGTGTCATGGCGGGATCGACTCGGCGCCCCTTCCTGTACCGGCTGCGTGTATAGGCTAGAGCGGCCCGTGGCAACTACCTCCATGATTATCCGCCCTGCTCACCGGACCGTTGCCACCGGTGCAACGGCACTCTCCAGCCTTGGCCCTACCCGGCGGGCCGGCGCCTCCCCTGGCTCAAGGCGCCCGTCCCGATCTTCGAGAGGATCGCGGACACCATCAATAAAGCGGGCCCGAGCGGGCGGCTAATCTTCGGAGGACGCGGTCCCGCCTCACGAAAGGCCCTTCCCCTCCATTTTAAGGAACTTTTCCCGGCGGCGGGCGCGCAGGACGCCGCCGTCCAAGCCTTTGAGGTCGTGGAGCGCCGCCTCGATCGCCTCGCCGACCGCGGCGATGGCCTTCGCGGGCTCCCGGTGCGCGCCGCCCAAAGGCTCCGACACTACCGCGTCGATGATGCCGAGGCTCTGCATGTTCTGGGCCGTAAGCTTGAGCGCCTCCGCCGCCTCTTGAGCATGGTCGCCGTTGCGCCACAGGATCGAGGCGCAGCCCTCCGGCGAAATCACCGAATAGATCGCGTGCTCGAGCATCAGCACCTTGTCGGCCGCGGCGAGCGCGATGGCGCCACCGGATCCGCCCTCGCCGATGATCGCGCTCACGAATGGCACGCGAATTTCGAGACAGGTCTCGACGCACCGGGCGATGGCCTCGGCCTGGCCGCGCTCCTCGGCGCCGATCCCGGGATAGGCTCCCGAGGTGTCGACCAGCGTGATCACCGGAAGCCCGAACTGGTCGGCGAGCCGCATCAACCGCCGCGCCTTGCGGTAGCCCTCGGGCCGCGCCATGCCAAAGTTGTGGCGCACGCGGGACTCGGTATCCGCGCCCTTCTCGTTGCCGATGATGACGACGGAGTAGCCGCGGAAGCGTCCGAGGCCGCCGATCATGGCTCGGTCCTCGGCATAGGCCCGGTCCCCGGCAAGCGGCGTGAAGTTCTCCACCAACGCGGCCACATAGTCGCTGAAATGAGGCCGTCCCGGATGGCGTGCGACCTGCACCTTCTGCCACGGGTCCAGCTGCTCATAGGTCTGCCGCAGCATCCAGTCGACCTTGGCCTTAAGCCGTATCATCTCGTCGGCGATGTTGATATCGCCGCCGTCGCTCAAATGGCGCAATTCCTCGATCTTCGCCTCCAGCTCGACGATCGGTTTTTCGAAATCGAGGAAGTTGGGCATGGGTCCCTACCTGATACCCAGGATAGGCCGGCCGGCGCCGGCGAATAAGCGTCGCGCCGCCTGCGGCGAGCGCCTCACAGGGAAGCGCCGACACCCTCTACGTCGTTGCCTGCGCCTGGATCTGTTCCGCCGTTTTAACCAGGTTTTCCGCCTGCTTGATGGAGGCGATGTCGATCAGCCGACCGTCGAGCGCGGCCGCGCCCTTGCCCTCCTTCTTTGCCTGCTCCATCGCCTGGAGGATGCGATTGGCCTTAGTGACCTCGGCCTCGGATGGGCTGAACACCTCGTTGGCGGGGGCGATTTGCGCGGGATGGATGGCCCACTTGCCCGCGCAGCCAAGCACGGCGGCCCGTTTGGCCTGCGCCTTGTAGCCGTCGGCGTCGGAGAAATCGCCGAACGGCCCGTCCACCGGGCGCAAGCCGTTTGCGCGCGCCGCCACCACCATACGGGCGGTGGCATAATGCCACATATCCCCCCAATGCACAGCGCGTTCGCCGGCCTCGTCGGGATCGGTCAGCACCACGTAATCGGGGTTGGCCCCGCCGATATTGGTGGTCCGCGCCTTGGTCGAGGCGGCGTAGTCGGCGACCCCGAAATGCAGTGACTCGTTGCGCGGGCTGGCGGCGGCGATCTCATCCACGTTCATCATGCCGAGCGCGGTCTCGATAAGGAGCTCGAAGCCGATTCGCTTGCCCGAGCCCATCGCGTCCTCGATCTGGGTCACCAGCATGTCGACGGCGTAGACATCGCTCGCCGTGCCGACTTTGGGGATCATGATGAGGTCGACCCGGTTGACCGCCTGCTCCAGGATATCGACCACATCGCGGTACATGTAGTGCGTATCCAAGCCGTTGATCCGCACGGAGACGGTCTTGCCGCCCCACTGAACCTCGTTGAGCGCCTGGATGATGTTCTTGCGGGCCTGAGGCTTGTCGTCGGGCGCGACGGCGTCCTCGAGATCGAGAAAGACAATGTCGGCGCTGGACTTCGCCGCCTTCTCGAACAGCTCCGGCCGGCTGCCCGGAACCGCCAGCTCGCTGCGGTTCAGGCGCGGCGTCGCCTGGTCGACAATTTTGAAGCTCATGTCACCCTCATGGAATGGCGAATTGGCAGGAAACGGCGAAAGGAAACGGCGAATGCGAAAAGCGCCCCTTCGCACGCGCGGCACAAATGCCCCCTCGCCCCGGAAAAGTCAACCGCGACCGCCCACCGGTTCATGACTGCCGCGACCGCCGGCCCGCCCGCGCCAGGGGGTGGTGGTCGCGGACCAGGGCGGCCAGACGCTCGCCCGCCACATGGGTGTAGATCTGGGTCGTCGAGATGTCGGCGTGGCCCAGCATCTGCTGGAGGCTCCGCAAATCCGCGCCGTGGTCCAGCATGTGGCTGGCGAAGGCGTGGCGCAGCACGTGCGGAGAGACCTTCCCCGGGTCGATCCCGGCCTCGACGGCGAGCGCCTTGAGCACCTGGGCAACGCGGTGGCGGGTGAGATGCCCGCTCCGGCCGCGCGAGGGGAACAGCCACTTCGAGGTCTCACCCGCCTTGAGAAAATGGCCGCGGCAGGCCTTGTAGGCGGCGAGCGCCGTCCGCGCCGGCTGGCCGAGCGGGACCATGCGCTCCTTGTCGCCCTTGCCGCGGACGATGATGGTCCGCGGGTCGTGGCGCACGGCGCCAAGCGGCAGGCGGATGAGTTCCGACACGCGCAGGCCCGTGGCGTAGAGGAGTTCGAGCAAGGCGACGAGCCGCGTCCCCCTGGGCCCCCGCCGCCGGCGCGCCGCCTCGATCAGCGCCCCGACCTCGGCTTGGCTCAGCACCTTGGGCAGGGTCCGGCCGCGGCGGGGGCTGTCGATAGCGGCTGCGGGATCGTCGCCGCGCACCCCCTCGGCGAGCAGGAATCGGTAGAACTGGCGCAGGGTTGACAGCCGGCGGGCGATGGTGCGGGGCGCCAGCGCGGCACCCGACAGGGCGGCGAGGTAATCGCGGATGGCGTCGCTGTCGGCGGCTTCGACGGCGCGGGCGCCCAGGAACCCGGCGAAATGGACGAGATCCCGGTGGTAGGCTTGAAGCGTGTTGGCCGAGGCCCCGCGCTCCGCCGCCAGCATCTCGAGGAACGTCTCGATATGGCGGGACGCCCCCGGAGCCGAGCCGGCCCATGCTCCCGGCCGCGGCACCCTATATCCCGGCGGCGATCGCCGCCTCGATGGCAAGCGCCCGGGCCTCCGCCTCGAGGCCGACCCGGCGCAGGCCGGTGATCACCGCGTGGAGGGCGACCGGGCTTATCCGGTCGAACCCGTCCTGGCCGATGCTCAACAGCGCGAGCAGCACGGTCTCGCCAAGCCGCCCGTCGGCGGCCGCGGCGTTCATCCGGTACCACAAGGCCGGCGTTGGCATCACCACCATCTCGCGCGCGGGGCCCTCCAGGA
>JACZXZ010000064.1 GCA_022571365.1 Pseudomonadota bacterium
CGGCTGGCGACGACCGCCAGGCCATCGGCGGGCGCGCGGCGTGCGGCGACCGGCCGCGGGCCGCCGCCCGCGACCTCGGCGGTGGCGGTCCCGGCCCCGGCCCCGGCGTAGGTCGCATCAAGCGCAGGGGCGTGGATCGTGCCGAGGACCGGCCGGCCGTCCTCGATGAGGGCGATGTTGACGGTGAACTCGCGGCGCCGGTTGATGAACTCCTTGGTGCCGTCCAGCGGGTCGACCAGCCAGAACCGGCCGCCGCCGATGTCCGGCACCGAGCCGACCGCCGCCTCTTCCGAGATCACCGGGATCTCGGGCGTGAGCTCTTGAAGCGCGGCCACGATGAGCTGGTCGGCCGCCCGGTCGGCCGCGGTCACGGGCGAGGCGTCGGCCTTGGTCTCGACCGCCAGGTCGCGCCCGTAGAATTGGAGGATCGTCTCGCCGGCGCGCTGGGCGATCGCGCGCACCCGGGGCAGCAACTCGGTAGAGGGCGGATGGGTCACTTCTGGGGTCCTCGGGTCCAATGGCCGGTGCGCGAGAGGTCGTTCCAACCTCCCAAGGCGACGTTGATTCGACTCTAGGCGGCGTCGATCCGACTCTAATGGGGCTTCAGGGCGAAGACAAACCGCGCGCCGGGCCGTTTCGATCAGGCCAGGGCGGCTGGGGCCCGGTCCCTTTGCTCAGGAGCCGGTGTTCCGGGCGGTGGTGGCGGCCTCCGGCCCCAGCTCCGAGAGCGAGATCGAGCACGCGGTGAAGCGATGGGCTTTCAGGGTGGCGGGCCATTCGTCCCCCGAGAGCCCGGCCTTGGCCTTGAGCCGGGCGACGAAATCCTCGGCCTCGGGCAACGTCTTCCAGACCACCGGCAGGAACAGCCCGTGCCTGGCATCGTCCTCGAGGATCAGGCCGTCGACTCCGGGGCGCAGCGCGCGGGCAAGCCCGGCCTGGCTGGCGGTGGGAAGCGGCGCCGGCGGGCTCAACAACGTGACGGTGATGTCGAGGTCCCCGAGTTCGCCGCGCTCTAGGGGGCGGAAGCGGTTGTCTTCGAAGGCCGTGGCGAAGGCGTTTTCCGCGACGTCCAGGACCAGCGGACGCCAGGCCCGGGGCGAGCCGGTGCAGCCCCTGAGCTCGCCCGCCCGCGTGAGCGTCACGAAGGTGGCGTGGTCCTCCCTCAGCGCCGCCGCGAACTCAGCCGGGTCGACGGCGAGCGCCCGGGCTTGCTCCACGCCGTGGTCGATCGACGCCGAGGCCAGCGTGACCAGCGTCCGGCCGTGGTCGGCGATGAGCGCGGCGTCGGGATCCGGGGGCAGCTGCTCAGGCAAAGACATAGGCGCCGTATCCGACAACCTCGCGGTGCGAGCCGGCGGTATCGCCCGAGTTGCGCAGGTCGATGGTCTCCGCCTTAAGGTCCAGGCGGCGGGCCACGGTCAACAGCCCGTTGATGGGGACGCGGCCGCAGGCCTGCTCGTAGCCGATCGCCTCCGGCTCCAGCGCCTCGATGGCGCGCGAGGTGGCCTGGTCGAGCCGGCGCGCGGTCTCGTAGTCGTGGTAATGGCTGAGGTCGGAGCTGACCAGAATCAAGGTTTCCGGCCCGCCCCACAGCACCTCCAGGACCTCGGCCACTTCCTCCGGGGTGGCGTCGCCGACCGCCAGCGGCACGATGGCGAAATCGGCGAGCACCTCCTGGAGGAAGGGGAGCTGAACCTCGAGGCTATGCTCCCTCAGATGGGCTCCTTCCATGACCGTGACCTGGGGCAGGTCGCGGATCAGCGCCACCGCTTGGGTGTCCACCGGCACCTCGCCGAGCGGGGTCAAGAAGGCCTCGGTCTCGCTCAGCGCCAAGCCGGCAAGCGGCACCGTATGCGCCGGGCCCAGCAGCACCACGCGGGTGATCCGGTCGCGCGCTTGTTCGAGCCGCGCATAGACCGTGGCGGCGATCGGCCCCGAATAGATGTAGCCCGCATGGGGCGCGATCATGGCCTTGGGCGCGGGTCCGCTCGCCTCGGCCGTGGCCAGATAGCCCTTGACCGCCGCCTCGAGCTCGCGCGGATCGTCGGGATAGAACGCGCCGGCCACCGCTGGTTTTCTGACTCGAGCCATGTATCGCCCTTACCTAACTCTTACCTCTCAGGTAGCGACGTCGGCGCCGGGTTTAAAGGGAGCGAGACAATCTCATCTGGGGCTGGTCCTGGCCCGTGGGCAACCGGCAAACCTTCGCCCGGGCGCCGGAATTGAATGTTGGCGCAAAGCTGCTTACTTAGCAATCATCCGAGTTCGGATTTTACCGGTCCGCCTTCCCGTTCAAGAGGGGGCGGGAAGGCGGCGGCGGAGGTTTTCATGGATGCCGCGGTGGAGCCAGGCCCGAACGTGGTCCCGGGGCGGTATTGGCACCGGCTCGACGACGGGCGCGTCCAATGCGATGTGTGTCCGCGCTATTGCAAGCTCCAGGAGGGCCAGCGCGGGATGTGTTTCGTGCGCGGCCGGCTGGGCGACCGGATGGTGCTGACCACTTACGGCCGGTCGAGCGGCTATTGCGTCGATCCCATCGAGAAGAAGCCCCTCAATCACTTCCTCCCCGGCACCTCGGTGCTCTCCTTCGGCACCGCCGGTTGCAATCTCGCCTGCCGGTTCTGCCAGAACTGGGACATCTCGAAGTCGCGCGAGATCGACACCCTGGCCGACGCCGCCGCGCCCGAGACCATCGCCCGCGCCGCCGAGCGGCTCGGCTGCCGGAGCGTGGCGTTTACCTACAACGATCCGGTGATCTTCCACGAATACGCCATCGACGTGGCGCAGGCCTGTCACGAGCGCGGCATCAAGGCGGTGGCGGTCACCGCCGGCTACGTCACGCCCGAACCCAGGGCCGAGTTCTACCGCTACATGGACGCCGCCAATGTCGACCTCAAGGCCTTCACCGAGCGCTTCTATCAGCGCATCTGCAGCGGGCAACTGGAGACGGTGAAAGAGACCCTGGTCTATCTCAAGCACGAGACCGATGTCTGGTTCGAGATCACCAACCTCTTGATCCCCGGTGAAAACGACGGCGAGGCGGAGATCGAGGAGATGACCCAGTGGGTGGTGGAGGCCCTGGGCCCCGACGTGCCCATGCACTTCACCGCCTTCCATCCCGACTGGAAGATGCTCGACAAGCCGTCCACGCCGGCGCACACGCTGACCATGGCGCGCCGCGTCGCGCTCAAGAACGGCGTGCGCTATGCCTACACCGGCAACGTCCACGACTCCGACGGCGGCAGCACCTACTGCCACGGCTGCGGCGAGCGGCTCATCGGGCGTGACTGGTATCTGCTCTCGAACTGGAATCTCACCGACGATGGCCATTGCCTGGGTTGCGGCGCGGCCTGCGTCGGCGTCTTCGACGGCCCGCCGGGAGACTGGGGCCCGAGGCGGCTGCCGGTCAGGCTCAAGGAGTTCGAGGCCCGGGCCTGAGCCGGCGCGCACCAGCCCACCTCGCGTCTTAGCGCTGATCGCGGTGCCGCCCGTCCGGGGCGGTGCCGGCCCCGCGCCCCTCTCTGACGGCTCGCTCCGAAGGCGAGGTTATGGGACCGTGCCGTCTTCCTTTACAATGCCTCCCTCATGTGCGGGCGCTATAGCCTAACGACGCCGGTCGAGGAGATGCGGCGCCTCTTCGGCTTTGCCGGGCCGGCGCCGAATCTCGGGCCCCGCTACAACATCGCGCCCACCCAGGACATCTCCGTCGTGCGCCGCGCCGAAGCGGACGAGGCGTCGGCCGAGGGAACGGGCGGGCGGGTGCTGGCTGCCCTGCGCTGGGGCCTGGTGCCGTCCTGGGCCCGGGATCCGGCCATGGGCCCGCGGCTGATCAACGCGCGGGCCGAGACCGTGGCCCAAAAGCCGGCCTTCCGCGCCGCCTTCGAGGCCCGGCGGTGTCTGATTCCCGCCGACGGCTTCTATGAGTGGCGCCGCTCCGGCAGGAATGGCAGAGGCAGAGAGCCCTACCGGATCTGCCTCGCGGACGAGGCCGCCTTCGCCTTCGCCGGGCTGTGGGAGCTTTGGATCGGGCCGGACGGCGCCGCGCTTGAGTCCTGCGCCGTCATCACCTGCGACGCCAACGCGCTGGTCGCGCCGATCCACGACCGCATGCCGGTCATCCTCGACCCGGCGGACCACGCCGCCTGGCTGGGTGAGGGCGGCATTTCAGCGGCGGACGCCCAGGCATTGCTGCGCCCGTTTCCCGCCGACGCCATGCGCGCCTATCCGGTGAGCACCCGGGTCAACAGCCCCAGGAACGATGACGCCCGCTGTTTCGCGCCCCGGGAGGACGCCCCGCGGCTGCTTTAGGCCCGACCGCACCCGCGGATCACGCCGACCCGGGCCCTCTCGTTTCGAGGGGAAGGCACCTCTTAATCACCTTGATCACCGCGCTCGTATTTCTCTCCATCGAGGGGAGGTTCGCCGACCGGATGCCCCCGCCGCCGGGTCCACGGCTTTCAAGCCGCGCCCGCGATTAAAATTTGCAAATTGCAAAATTTTCGCACTTACTTGCTTGTGAGATGACGAACAACCGCGGCACGAGACAAACGCCATCGCCGCCCGCGGAGGCGGCGACCGCGCCGGCGGAAGCGGCCGAGGCCACCATCCGACCGCTCTGGCAGGTGGAAAAAGAGGCGATCGAGGCGGCGATACGGATATGCGGCGGCAATATTCCGAAGGCGGCGGCGTATCTCGGCATCAGCGCCTCCACCATCTACCGCAAGCGATCGGCCTGGCGGGCCCGGGAGGGATATTGAAGCCGCCCGAGACGCGGAAGCTGCGGTAGCCATGCCCTTCACCGTGAAAATCCGGCAGTTTGACGACCCGGTGTCCGTAGGCGAGGGCCAGACCATTCTCGAGGCCGCCCTTGCCCACGGTCTCCCCTATCCCCACGGCTGCCGCTCGGGCAACTGCGGCTCCTGCAAGTCGGAGCTGCTTTCAGGCAAGGCCGACCTGCAACCCTATTCGGAGTTCGCGCTCACCGAGGAGGAAAGGCAGCGGGGACTGATCCTGGCCTGCCGGGCGGTGGCGTTGTCGGACTGTGAGGTGGCCTATCTCGGGCTCGAGGAAATCGAGGTCCCCGCCGTCCGCAAGGTGGCCTGCCGGGTGACCGGGATCGTGGAGGCGACCCACGACATCCGGATCGTGCGCATGGAGGCGGCCTCGGGCGGGCCTTTCGAGTTCCTGGCCGGCCAGTATGCGGGCCTTAGCTTCGGCGACCTTCCGCCCCGCGACTTTTCCATGGCCAACCGCCCCGACGAGCCGACGTTGGAGTTTCACATCCGCCTGATGCCGGAAGGGACGGTCAGCCCCTATGTGGCGACGGCGCTCAAGCTCGGGGAAGAGGTCATGGTCGAGGGGCCCTATGGCACCTCCTTTCTTAGGGAGGCTCACACCGGGCCGGTCATCGCCGTGGCCGGCGGCTCGGGTCTGGCCCCGATCAAGTCGATCGTGGAGATGGCGCTCAAGATGGGCAAGCGGCAGGGCATTTACCTGTATTTCGGCGGCCGCGAGGAACGCGACATCTACCTCGAAGACCATTTCAAAAGACTTGTCGCCCGGCACCCGAACCTGCATTTCATCACGGTCCTGTCGGAGCCGGCCGGTCCCACGAAGCGGCGCTCCGGGTTGCTCGCGGACGTGGTGGCCCAGGATTTCGGCGATCTCGACGGCTGCAAGGCCTATCTCGCCGGACCGCCGATCATGGTCGAGACGACCACCGAGGCTTTGGTGGACCTGGAGCTGCGCCCCGAGGACTGCCACGCCGACGCGTTCTACACCGAGGCGGAAAAGGCCGCGCTCGAGTCGTCGTCGTAAACCGCCGCCCGGGCCCTTGGACCCGGGTGCGTGCCGGCCGCCGGCCGAGGTGGTTGATGCCGGTGGTCAGTCGACGCCCACGGCCGCGCCCAAGGTCGGTCCGATCTCGAGGTTCAGCGCCAGGTCGGCCAAGCCGTCGAGCGGGGTCGCCTCCCGGTTGACGATGACCAGGCGCGCGCCGTTGCGCTTTGCCAATGCCGGAAAATCGGCCGCGGGGTAGACGACAAGGGACGACCCGATGGCCAAGAACAGGTCCGAGCCAAGGGTTTCCTCCTCCGCGCGGCGCATTTCCTCCTCGGGCATGGGCTGGCCGAAGGAGATCGTCGCGGTCTTGACGATGCCACCGCAATTTCGGCATTGGGGCAAGGTCTCATCCTTGAGAAACGCTTGCTTGATCGGCGCCAGCTCGTAACGCTCGCCGCATTCGAGGCAATGGGCGTAGGTCGTGTTGCCGTGAAGTTCGATGACCCGGTCTGGCGCCACGCCGGATTTCTGGTGCAGGCCGTCCACGTTCTGGGTGATGATGGCGGAGGCCTTGCCCTGTCTGAAAAGCTCCGCAACGGCGCGGTGTCCCCGGTTGGGCTCGGCTTGGCTGACGAGGGTGTCGGTGGCGAGCTTCCGCCGCCAATATTCGCGCCGCATCTCTTCGGATCCCATGAAGTCGTGGAAGTCGACGGGCTTGTATTTGGTCCAAATGCCCCCGGGGCTCCGGTAGTCGGGAATGCCCGAGTCCGTGCTGATGCCGGCGCCCGTGAAGACGACGGCGCGGCGGCTGGCCTCGAGCATCCGCCTGAGTTCGGCGATCTGGCCGTCTTTTCCACTCATCGCCCGCCCCCGTTCAAGGGGCCACGCTGGATGCCGGGAACCGCCCTGGTAACGGCCTTTCCGGTCTCGCAAATCCAGGCGGCGTCATAAGGGGCGTGGCTGCGGGTGCCGAGGGCGATCGAGGGTTTTTGACCAGGACTCGCGCGCCAGCGGACCCGGCTCATTCGCGCACTTCTTTCCGCCTGTCGAACATCGTCATCTCCCAGCGTCCCGAGGCGACGTCATGGCGCAGGATGTAGGTGCCCCCATCGTCGCCCTCGACCTTGAAATAACGGTGGTCGGGAGCAAGCCAGCGGTCGAGGACGGCGGACACCTCGACCCGCCGGTCTCCCAGGAAGAGGCGCCTGGGCGTCTCTTCGCCCCGGTGCCCGGCATAGCACTCGACAGGGATTATCAAAGTCGCCTTTACGCGCGGCTCCTCTCCTGAGGCTCTCGCGGCTCCTCTTCCGAGGCTAAAGTCGCCCTTACGCGCGGCTCCCCTCCTCGAGGCTAGGGCAGGAGCGCGTATATGCGCGCCTGGGCCTGCGAGCCTTCCTTCACCGGCAGCACGCCGATCACGACCGTGGCTCCGGTCGGGGGCAGCGCGTCCAGATTGGCCATATTTTCAATCTGGTATTTGTTGGCTTTGAGCACCACCACATGAGTGGCGAAATCCTTCGACGGGCCGTGATCGATGCTCAGCGTGTCGATACCGATGCCGACGACATTGCGCGCGACCAGCAGCTCGCCCGCGTCTTTGCCGTAACCGGGGAAGTGCATCACACCGTCGGCGTCCATGTTGATGTAGCGCGCGGGCTCGCCGAACCGCTTGTGCCAGCCACTGTTGAGGATGACCAGAGAGCCGGCGGGGATTGTGCCGTGGTCGGCCTCCCAGGCGCGCACGTCATCGGCGCTAAGCTGATAGTCGGGGTTGTCGGCGACCTTGTCCTGGACGTCGATGACCACGGCCGGAACGATGAGATCGCCAAGCGGGATCTCGTCGATGGGACGATTGCCCTCGATGAAGTGCGATGGCGCATCGACGTGAGTCCCCGTGTTCTCGCCCATTTCGAACTTGTGAAGCTGGTAGCCCTGGTCGTAGTCGACCAGGCGCGTTTTCTTGAACGGCACGCCGCCGGGCCAGAACGGCATCTCGTCGTACATCGGATGGGTGAGGTCGACGACCTTGGCCGCCATGATCTTCTGCTGCAAGCTGTCGGCCCCGGCAGGCGACGGCATAGCGACGACGCCGACCAATAGGGCCATAATCACGGCAATAGGGAATTTCATGGTCCTCCTCCCTCTGAACGAAACGTCCGATTTGCCTTCTCTCCAAGGCCATTGATGATGGCTCACCGCAACCGGGGAGTCCACAGTATGTTCGAGGGAGACTCCGTCTGGACCCTTCGCCTCGCGGAGTCGCACTCCGGTGGTACATTACGCCGCCGGGCGCAGCTCCAGCTCGAAGAAGATCACACCGGGGTCAGGGTTGTGATAGTAGGCGGGAATCTCGATGAAGCCGAGGGAGCGGTAGAGCGCGATGGCCGCTCCCATGGTCCGCTCGATGGTATCGAGTCGCATGCGCCGATAGCCGATCTCCCGGGCCTCGGCGATGATCGCCTCGGCGAGCAGCCGGCCGATCCTGCGGCCGTGGAAGGCGGGACGCACGTAAAGCCGCTTCATCTCGCAAATGTCGTCCTCGAGCGGCTTGAGGCCCACCCCGCCGGCGACCGCCTTTCCCGCCCTGGCCAATAGGAACTGGCCCCGGGGCGGCGCGTAGTCGCCGGGCAGGCTCGAAAGCTCCTCCTCGAAGCCCTGGAAACACAGGCCGAAGTTCAGCGACTCCGCGTACCCCACCAACAGCTTGGCGACTTCCCCCATGTCCTCCGGGATTTTCGCCGGCTGGATGCGCACGGGGCTCCTGGCCCCCGCCGCTTTGGGCCTAGGACGGGGCGGGGCGACGCCGGTCCTCACGGCAGCATCGTGCCTTCGAGGTAGGGCGCGCAGCGGCCCTTGATCCGCAGCCGTGGCCGATGGTCCTCGCCAACCCTGTGAACCGCACTACGAAGAAGGCGCGTTCCTCCCGGGCATCACGCGTCCTGGGCCACGCGGGCGAAAAACTCCCTGATAGTCGTTATATAGAGCTCCCGTTGTTCCAGAAACGCCGTGTGTGACGCGTTCGGAATGATCTTTACCTCGGCGTTCGGTGTCAAGCCCGCGAAGTCCTTACAGGCCCCTGGCGTCGCCTCGTCGAACTCGCCACAGGTATAAAGCGTGGGCACCTGGATCCGCGACAGGCGCCCAGTCGAATCGTAGCCTTTAAGCGTCCCGGTGGCGTTGAATTCGGTGTTGCCCCACATCGTGACGTAAAGGTCGCCGCTGAACACCTCGAAGGTCCTATTCAGCTCGTCCGGCCAGGGATCCATTCGGTTGAAGTGGCGGTTGTAGAAGACCATCACAGCGTCTTGGTATTCGGCGCTGTCGATGGTCCCCGCCGCCTCGTGCTTGTCCAGCGCCTGCTGCACGTCTTCGGGAAGCTGTCTGCGGTACTCGGTGTTGTCTGCGATCCATCGCTCGGTGTTTAGAAGCGGGCTCGACAACACAAGTGCCACCAACCCCTTGGGCTGGGTTATCGCGTATTCCGCAGCCACCGAGCCGCCCCAGGAGTTGCCGAAAACCAAGACCCGGTCCAGGCCGAGCGCCTCACGCACGGCGTCGACCTCCGAGACGAACCGCTCGACCACCCAGTTGGCCGGGTCGTTGGGGCGATCCGAATGCCCGCTGTCAAGCTGGTCGTAGAAGATGACCGGCCGCTCGTCGGCGAGGTCGACCAAAGGCAGCAGGTAATGGTGCGACATCCCTGGACCGCCGTGAATAACGATGAGCGGCGTCTTGCCTGCCGCAAAGTGGCGGCCGCCGTTCAACCGGTACCAGATTCGACCGCCGGTCACCGGGATGTATCCGGCCCTCTCGGGCTCCCGCACGAAATCCGCCCACGCCGCCCGAAGTCCCAACGAACGGATGAAAAGACCCGTCCCAGCGACGACGCCTGCGCCCTGCAACATCTTTCGACGCGTGATTTTGTACATGTTTCGACGCGTGATTTTGTACATGACTCCCTCCCTGTTGGCTTGATGTTTGAGGCACGCCGGCCCACGCCGTTCACGCCGCTGGGCTTTCGCCGCGCCGTTGCCATTGCCAATGAGGAAACACATACCACAGCCGCTTGGAGGTGTCATTATGCGGGCGTGGCCATCGAATGGCACCTTGACGAACGCCATGGCAAAGTCGCCCGACCGGAGGCGGAGGGGCGGAAAAGATCGCTCTGGACAGGACGAACGAGGGCGCTACCCTGGCATAAGCAACGGCCGTTGCGCTTAGCGAACAGGATAGGCCCGCCGCCTCCATGATACCGCTGCACGACGACAATCCAACGGTGCTTAGGCCGGTCGTGACCATCGGCCTCATCGCCGCCTGCGTCCTCGTCTTCCTATGGCAGCAGTCGCTCTCGCCGGAGGAGGAGGTGCGGGCCGTTTATGCCCTTGGGCTGATCCCGGCGGTGCTTTTCGGTGAGCTGGCCCTGCCGCCGGTCATCGTCATGGTTCCGGCCGAGCTGTCGATCATCACCTCCATGTTCCTCCATGGCGGCTGGCTGCACCTTGCCGGCAACATGCTCTATCTCTGGATCTTCGGGAACAACATCGAGGACGCGATGGGGCATGCCCGCTTTGTCGTTTTCTACCTGCTGTGCGGCATTGCCGCGGCCCTCGCCCAGGCCGTGGAGGACCCGGGCTCGGTTGTACCGATGGTCGGCGCCAGCGGGGCGATCGGCGGAATTCTGGGCGGCTATCTGCTGCTTTATCCCCGCGCCCGGGTGCTGGTCCTCATACCGCTGGGGTTCTTCAGCCAGCTGATCCGCATCCCGGCGCTGTGGGTGCTCGGCTTCTGGTTCGTTCTCCAGTTCATCCAGTCCGCCCTCTCCAGCGGCCAGGTCGGCGGCGTGGCGTATTGGGCGCATATCGGCGGTTTCATCGCCGGAATGGTGCTGATCATCCCGTTCCGCAACAAGGCGTTCCCGTTGTTGGCGGGCCTGCGCCGGGGCACCTCCCATTCCACCGGCACGCCCAAGACCCGGCGCCGCGGTCCCCGGGCCGGTTCCCGCCGCGGCCGGCGGCCACCGCGACGCGGCCCCTGGGGCTAGGGGAAGGGAGCACCGGGGTGCAAGGACTCTAAAGACCGCCGCTCGAGGCGCGTTGTAAGGTTTCGAGCGCTACCTGCCCCCGAGCCCTTGAATGTCGCTGTGCCTCGCCGTCTGCTGCCGCGAGAGCGGATCGCTTGGTACTACCGCGAGGGCGGATCAGGTGGGGCCGGGCCCCACGGGCAGCCTGTGAGCGGGCGGATTGGTTTAGGTGAATAATCCGGGGAAGGAAGATGGTGGGCGCGGGTGGGATTGAACCACCGACCTCTCGCATGTGAAACGAGCGCTCTCCCGCTGAGCTACGCGCCCCCCTTCATTCAACCGAATTCAACTCAAAAAACGGGTTCAGCTCCAAGGATGAGCGCAACCCTCAAAACTCCAGCCCCGCCATATAAGAAGTCGCCTCAAGGGCTGTCAAGGAAGCCCGGCGCGGTAGCGTCCCGGTTTGAAATCGCCTCCAGGGCCGCTCATTCCTTTCCTTGATCGGCAGCCGCCCAGGCGGCGACGAGTTCTGGGTCGTCCTCGCAGCGTCTGCGGGGGAGGTCGTCGTCGATGTTGAACCACGGCAACTGACTCTCCACGCCCTCATGCGAAGCAGGCACAAAATGTTCCGGATGATCGAGACAACCGACCCCCAGATTGGTCCACTCCGAGTGCTCCGCTAAGAGAGGTCTATAGATTAGCTGTGAACCGCAGTTTGGGCAGAAGCCGCGCTCGGCGAAGGGTGAGGACTGGTAATATTTTGGCTCGCCGGAGGTAAACCGCAGCGTTTCCGGACGGATGAAAACGCCCACCCAGACTGGCGTGCCGCTCGCTCTCTGGCACATCCGACAGTGACAATAGGAAGTGTTGTGCAGAAACGCCTCCGCCTCGTACCGCACCGCGCCGCACAGGCAGCCGCCGGTTACTGGCATGGTCTTATCTCCCATCACGTCCTCCGCCGTTCACATCGACACCTATGCCGGATTATCGTGCGGAGGGGGTAGGGAGTCGAGCTTTTGGGCAACGAACTTAGGACACG
>JACZXZ010000105.1 GCA_022571365.1 Pseudomonadota bacterium
GAATCTGCTTGACGCGCCGGGTGAGTCTCATGGCGGCGCCCCTTTCGAACCTGTCGCCCGCTTCTTGGCAGGCCCGGTTTCTGAATAGCCCAGCCACCAGGTTTTTGCAACGGACCTGCGGTCGGAAGATCCACGGCCGGCAGATCCACGGCCGGCAGATCCACGGCCGGCCGGACCTGCGGCCGGCTTAACTTGATTCCCCCTCGAGCCATTCCAGGCAGGCGGCGCGGGGCTCGGAAACATCCAGGAGATCGAGCGCCGGCAACTCCTCGCGGACGAGCTCGGCGCCCATCTGTCCCGCGATCCGGGCGATCTTGTCCGCGACTTGCGCCGGGCCGCTGAACCGCACCGCCTTCAAGCCCTGGCGCAAGGCGGCGAGCGCCAGGCCCGGCTCCTCGCCGCAGTCCAGGACCGAGGCAACGGGGACGCGCAGGTATTCAGCGCGGGCCTCGTCGATCAGCGCCTGGAAGTAGCCGGCGCCCATGTAGGCGGCGGCGCCCGGCGGGCTCAAGAGCGTCACTGGGGCGCCGAGCTCTGCCGCCGCGGCGAGCGCCGCAAGGGCGTGGTCGAGCGAGTGAACGATGATGGCGCGCCCGGCCATGGCCTCAGCCGCCACAGGCCGGTGATCCGGCCCCCGGCAGCCCGGCCTCCCGCCGATCCGGCGCGCGACTTGCCAAGCGTCCCGGGAGATGGCTCAGACGAAGATGGCCCGGACAGGTCAGTCCAGACCGCCCAGGGCGACAGCGGTGTCGACCATGCGGTTGGCAAAGCCCCACTCGTTGTCGTACCACGACAGCACCCGGCACAGCCGGCCCTCGATCACCTGGGTCTGGGTGAGGTCGAAGATCGCGCTGAAGGGGTTGTGGTTGAAGTCGGCGGACACCAGCGGCTCGTCGACGGTGTCGAGGATGCCCTTGAGGCGGCCTTCAGCGGCGTCGACGACGGCGTCGTTGATCTCATCCACCGTGGTCTCGCGGGCGGCGACGAACTTCAAATCGATGAGCGAGACGTTCGCCGTCGGCACCCGGATCGCGGTGCCGTCGAGCTTGCCCTTGAGCTCCGGCAGCACCAGCCCGACCGCCCGCGCCGCGCCGGTCGAGGTCGGGATCATCGACATCGACGCCGCGCGCGCCCGGCGCAAATCCTTGTGCAGAGTGTCCACGGTGCGCTGGTCGCTGGTAAAAGCGTGGATCGTCGTCATATAGCCCTGCTCAATACCGATCGCCTGGTGGAGCACATACGCCACCGGGGCCAAGCAGTTGGTGGTGCAGGACGCGTTCGAGACAATGCTATGGTTGTTGTTGAGCTGCTGGTGGTTGACGCCGTAGACGACGGTGAGGTCCGCGTCCTCCATCGGGGCCGAGACCAACACCCGCTTGGCCCCGGCCTCAAGATGCTTGGCCGCCAGCTCGCGCTTGGTGAACAGGCCCGTGCACTCGAGCGCCACATCGACGCCAAGCTCCCTCCAGGGGAGCTTGGCCGGGTCGCGCTCCGCCGTCACCTTGATCGGCCCCTTGCCCAAATCGATGCTGTCCTCGCCGGTCTCGATCCGCCCCGGGTAGGGACCGTGCACGGAGTCGTATTTTAAGAGATGGGCGTTGGTCTCGACCGGACCGAGGTCGTTCACGGCGACGAACTCGATATCCTCACGCCCCGTCTCATAAGCCGCGCGCAAAACCAGCCGGCCGATCCGGCCGAAGCCGTTGATGGCGGCACGCACGGGGACACGCACGGGCATACTCACCTCCGTTCGGGGCCTACAGCCGGGCCTTGACGGCCTCGACCACCGCCTCGGCGGTGATGCCGAAATGGCGGAACAAGTCCGACCCCGGGGCCGAAGCGCCGAAGGAGGTCATGCCGATCATCGCGCCCTCCGGACCGACAAAGCGTTCCCAGCCGAGTGCCGCCGCCGCCTCGACGGCGACCCTCACCGTGCCTTCGCCCAGGATCTCGGCCCGGTAGTCTTTGGCCTGCTTCTCGAACAGCTCCCAGCACGGGATGGAGACCACCCGGGTGGCGATGCCTTCGGCCTGGAGCTCAGCGCGCGCCTCAAGCGCGACGCTGACCTCGGAGCCGCTCGCGAACAGGGTCACCCGGGCCGCCCCCTCGGCCGGCGCCAGCACATAGGCGCCGCGCGCGCACAGGTTCTCTTGGCTATGCTCGAGGCGCACCGCCGGCACCTTTTGCCGGGTGAGCGCCAGCACCGAAGGCCGATCGCTTTCGGCCAGCGCCAGCGCCCAACATTCCACCGTCTCCACCGCGTCGGCCGGCCGGAAGAGGTTGAGGTTGGGCATGGCCCTCAAGCTCGCCAGGTGTTCCACCGGCTGATGGGTCGGGCCGTCCTCGCCGAGCCCGATGGAGTCGTGGGTCATGACGTAGACGACCCTGAGGCCCATCAGCGCCGCTAGGCGAATCGCCGGACGGCAATAGTCGGTGAAGATCAGGAACGAGCCGCCATACGGGATCACGCCGCGGTGGAGCGCCAAGCCGCTCATCACGCCCGCCATGGCGTGCTCGCGGACGCCGTAGTGGATGTAGCGGCCGGAGAAGTCATCGCGGGTGATCACGGCCTGGTGCTTGGTCTTGGTGAGGTTGGAGCCAGTGAGATCGGCCGAGCCCCCGATCAGCTCGGGGATCGCCTCGCTCAGGACCTCGAGCGCGACACCGGAGGCCTGGCGTGTCGCCATTTGCGGGCGCTCCGCCGCCAGCGCACGCTTCAGCTCGTTGAGCTTGTCCTGCCAACCCTCCGGCAGCCGGCCCCGCAGGTCCACCGGCTGGAGGAAGAGCAGGCCCAGCTCCTTGCCGATGTCGAAGTCCTCGCCGCCGAAGGCGGGGGCGATGTGCACCACCCCGGTGCCGTCGCTCAGCGATACGAACTCCCCGGCGATGACGGTGTAGGCCCGCTGTACCGCCTGCCCGTTCTCTACCGCCAACAGCCGGCCGTCCTGCCCTGGGTCGAACCACATCGCCTGCTCCCCCCAGGCCGTGGGGTCGTACAGCGGCTCGTAGCGCAGGCCCACCAGCGAACCGCCCTGGAAGCGGGAGACCTCCTCCACCCGCTGGTAGTCATCGCGCAGGAACTCCTCGATGCTGGAGCGGAGCTGGGGCGCGTCGGCAAGGATGAGCCGCTCGCGACGGCCATCCCGCTCCACCTCAACCAGGGCGTAGTCGGCGTCGCGCTGTACGGCCAACGCGGTGTTGCCGGGGAGCGTCCAGGGCGTCGTCGTCCAGGCC
>JACZXZ010000065.1 GCA_022571365.1 Pseudomonadota bacterium
CGACCGCTGGCGATGAGCACCGCGCTGGGCACCGGCCTCGCCGTGCCGCTGCTGGTGCTGGGGCCGGGCGCGATGGCGGGGGTGCTGGGCTTCGCGCTCCTCGCCGCCCTGGCGGAGGATGGCAGGGGGGAGGCCTTGCGGCGCGCGGCGCGGTGCCTGCGCACCCCGCTCGGCTTGGCGCTGGCGCTCACCCTGGTATTCTGGTTGGTCAGCGCGGTCGCCTCCATCGATCCCTGGCGGTCTCTCGAGAAGTGGCTCCGGGTGCTGGTATTTACCGGCGCGGTGGCCTTCCTGTGGGCCCGGCTGTCGGACCGGCCGGAGATGCTCCGGGACGCCCTCAAGGCCCTGGTCGCGGCGACTCTGGTCGTCGGGTTGTTCGCCGCGCTGGCGCTGCATCTCTGGCCGCCGCTGATCGCCGCCGTCCGGCTCGGCATCTGGGATCCGAAGCCGGTGACGGGCCTGCTCAAGGAGTTCGGGTCGGTCGCCGCCTGCCTTTTGCCGCTGGCTTTGGGGGCCGGCTTCTATCTCGGCGGCCTGTGGCGCGCGGCGGGAGTCCTATGCCTGCCCGTCGTCGTGGCGCTGCTCGTCGTCACCGACAGCTACGCGGGCTTCCTCGGCCTCTTGGCCGCCGCCGCCGTGGTCGGCGTGATTTGGCTGATCCGCCGCCTGCCGCCGCGCCCGGGACGGCTGGTCGCGGCCGGGGCCGTGTTGGTGGTCTTGATCGGCGTCTGGGCGGTGCTGAGCGGGCTTCCCGAACCGCCCTATCTGGGGCCCGACCAGCTGGGCTTGCCCGCGTGGCTCGTCGACCCGCACCGCCAGGTCATTTGGGGGGCCGCGTTTTTCGATGCCCTCAATGCCCCGTGGTTCGGCTACGGCATTGATACGGTCAGCAGCCTGCCGGGCGCAGACGTGATCGTTCCCGCCTTCAATCAGGAGTACATCCCCTCCCATCCCCACAATTGGGTTCTGGAGCTTTTGGTCGATACCGGCCTCATGGGGCTGGTCGCCACGCTCGCGGCCTTGACGGTCCTAATCTGGCGGTTCGCCCGCGCCATCGCCACCGAAGCCCGGCCCATGGCCTGGGCGGGGCTCGCGCTGGCCGGTGCCTTTTGGGGCTCGTCTCTGGTCAATTTCTCGATCTGGGCGGCGTGGTGGCAGGGCACGTTCCTGGTGCTCGCGGCAATCGTCTTCGCCGCCACGCGTCCACCGCCCACGGGAGCGCGGTGGCAAGAAAAACCGTCAGAGTTGGCTCGATAAGCAACCGGTATTTGACCCCGGCAATCGGTATTTGACCCCGGAAATCGGTATTTGACCCCGGCAATCGGTCCGGTCACGGCCAGGATGTAGCCGGCGACCACCAGGAGGAACAGGGCCGCCGGTCGCCACGGTGCGCCCGATACGGGCCATCGCCGCAAATTCAGCGCCGCGCAGGATCACGGTCAGCAAGACGGCGAGAACGACAAGCGCGGTGAACGGGGGATTCCTGGTGCCGCTCAAGAGGAGCCAGATCCTCTCGACGACCGTCTCGCCTTGCGTGTCATAAAAATCGGGCCGGTCCATGGCTCTGATCTTCGGCGCCGCAATGATGGACGGCGTGAACGGGTTGATGGCGGCGCCGGCGATGAGGAACCATCCGGCCCGCCTCTCGTAGAGGCCTGGGTCTTCCATGCGAAGGCTGTCGGGGCCGTCGTAGACGAGGCCCAGATAGACCAGCCGCAAGGCCAGCGCGGCGAAAAATACGATCAGGATGGAACGGCGGCTCATCGCCGCTCCAGGACGGCGAACAGGCGAAACGCCATCAGCGGCCCAAGCGCGGGCAGAAGCGCCCGCTCGATCTTCAGCAGGCCGCCGACCGCCCAGGACGGAATCAGGCTCCAGCGCCGGAACCCGCCCGACAAGGGGTAGGCGAACAAGCCGAACAGCTCGAGCTCGCGCAACGCGAGTTCGGGGCAGACGCGCGCCAGGCGGTCTGGCTGGCGCCGGAACAGCAGCGTTGGGATCGCCTGGTTGGCGTCGAACGGGTCGCGTGGGGTCTCCGGCGCGCCGTCGGCGAGCGGGTCTTCATCCATGCGCACCGGCTCCGGGTGGAAGAAGTTGTAGGCGATCCAGCTGGCCGGCGTGATCGCCGGTTCGATCAGGACGAGGCGTCCGCCGGGCCGCAGCACCCGGGCGGCCTCATCGAGAAACAGCCGCGGGCGCTGAAGGTGATGGAGCACGTCGAACCCGACGATATTGTCGAACGAACCCGCGGCAAAGGGCAAGGCATGGGCGTCGCACACCGCGTCCAGCCACGGCACGGACTGGATGTCGGTGGACACGACCTCGGGCGCGAAAGCCTTGAAGTTGCCTGTGCCGCCGCCGATCTCGAGGCTCGCGCCCGGCTGGCATGAAGCGGCGATCCGCCGGTAGCAGTCTTCATAGACCGCCCTCAAGGCGGGTTTGTGCCGCCAGGCCGAACGGTGCTGGATCAGCCGCGCGTCCGCCACCGCTAGAACGCCTTTAACTTGAAGAAGGCGAAGATCACCATGCGCACCAACAGCCAGCCGTGGCGAAAGCGGGAAATCTGGCTCTCGCCGTAGGCGCGGCTGGCATAGCGGATCGGCACCTCGATCGCCTTGAGGTTCAGCTTGGAGGCGCCGAAGATCAGGTCGAAATCGCCGAATGGGTCGAACTCGCCGAAATAGGGCCGGGCCTCGGCAATCCTCTCGTAGTGGCGTTTGCTGAGCGCCTTGGTGCCGCACAGGGTGTCGGTGAAGCGCTGGTTCAAGAGCCACGAGAATGCCAGGGAAAAGATCTTGTTCGCGATCATGTTGAGGACGCGCATGGCCTGCTTTTCCATCGGGTACACCAGGCGCGAGCCGTTGATGAATTCCCCCTTGCCGGAGACCAGGGCGTGGTAGAATTTCGGCAGGGCCTCGGGCGGCACCGTGAGATCCGCATCGAGGATCATCAGCACCTCGCCGCGGGCGGCGGCGAAGCCCGCGCGCACGGCGTCGCCCTTGCCCTCGCCGTTCTGCCTGAGCACCTTGATGCTCTTCTCTGGATACGCGGCGATGACCCGCTCGATCTCCTCGAAGGTGCCGTCCTGGCTGTGGCCCTCGACAAAGATGATCTCCAACTCCTCGCAGAATTTCGGAATGCGCCGGACCGCCGGCTCGATGTTGCCGCGCTCGTTCCGGCACGGGATCACCACGGTCGCGGACAGCGGGCCCAGGGGCGTCTTCGGCACGGGCCGGGCGACGATGTAGTTGCGTAGGCATGCCCGGCGCAGGAGTGGCATGGTGCCGATATAGCGGTTGACCAGGGGGCCGAGCCCAAACAGGCGTTTTGGCAGCAGCTGACGCCATTCGCGCTTGATGATGTCGAAGTCGGCAAGCCTGAGGAGTCCGGCGATGTCGTCGATGGACAGCCAGTTCTGGGGCATTTGCGGCATTTTCAGGCCGAGCCTTTCGGCCAGGATCAGGACCGGCTCCCACATCGCCGAGTAATAGGCGATGATCACCCGGGTGTCGCGCGTGCACAGCGGGTGTAGCTGAGCGAGCGTGGCCTCGCAATCGTCCAGCGAACCGATGGTGTCCGAGAGGATGATGGCGTCGAATGGCCCTTCGATGCGGGACAGGGTCTCCGGATCCTCCACGTCGCCGAGGTGGAACTCCAACTCGGGATGGCGCGTGGTCGCGATCTCGATCATCTTTTCGCTGAAATCGATGCCCACGCCCCGGGCCGGTTTCAACGCCGCGAGAAGCTGACCGATGCCGCAGCCGAGATCCAGGACCCTGAGCCCCTCCGGAACCAGGAACCGCATGTAGCGGCGGTCTTCCTCGTAATAGGAGGCGTTTTTCTGAATCCAGCCGTCGCGTTCGAAGGCGAGCCGGTCGGCGAGATCCCGGATCGCCGCCTTTCTGGGCGACAAGGGCGGGGACTTGGGCCGGTTGACCATGGCGTGTTCCTGCGGCGCCTCGGGCCCGACCGCCTTAAGACATTGGGGCGCCGGGCGGTTCCGGGATCGCCTCCTTGAGGCGCAGGACTTTGGCCTTTTTCCCGCCCGTGAACAGCCATATGAGCCCGCCCGGCAGGCCGGTACACATCACCATAAGTCCGAACAGCACCGAAAGCGCCAGGGCGTCGCTGGCCGGGACATCGACGAATCCGAAAGCGGCGACCATGGCTCCCTCGCGCACGCCCCAGCCCGCCACCGAGATCGGCAGGGCGCTGATCAATAAAACCGGTGGCACGAGCACCAGACACTGGAGGAGACTCACCTCGATGTCCAGCGAGGCCGCGATCAAGAACACGATGAGCGGCACCGTGGCATGTATGAGGACTGCCGGGATAAAGATAACCGCCGCATCGCTTGCGGAAAGGAACACCCGGCGCGCGTCCGCCGCCAGGGTGGCGGCGGCCCTGGCAAGGCGCCAGCGGAACAGCCGCGCCGGCAACCGGTCGAAGGCCAACAGGATCACGAGCCCCAGGACTCCGCAGGCGATCACCGCCGGCATCGCCCAGCGCGCGGCGGGATCGCCGATCAGGGCGAAGAAAACAGGCTGTCCCGCGATGATGACGAGGAGCAGCGCCGCCAGCGCCACCAGCCGGTCGACCACGACGCTGTTGATGGCGGCGCCGACCCGAAGCCCGGCCTGATGGGCCCGCCACATGCGGACCGCGTCGCCGCCTATGGTCGAGGGCAGGGTCTGGTTGAAGAACAGGCCGATCAGCACGATCTGCCAGGCGGCTCGGAAGTTCAGGACATGGCCGATCGCCCTGATCACCATGACCCAGCGCACGGCCTGGACCAGCGACAACAGCCCGAGAGCGAGGATGCCAAGGATGAGCACTTGCCATTCGACGCGCATGAGCTGGCTCGCCACCTGGCTCGTGTCCGTGGCGCGCAGCAGGAGCCAGATCAGCAGCGCGGAGATCGTGACCTTGGCCAGTAATTTCGCCATGTCTAGAAGATGGAATCCGAGCTCTCTGTGGGTTCGAGGGGTTTGAATATCAGCGGGGACTCGCTTCCGCAAGCCCGCCCATGGACCGCCCCCGGCCTCTCGGGGGCGGCGCGCAGGGTGGCGCCGGCGGCCCGTGATCCTGTTGGCCTTCGACCGGTTGCCGGCGCGGCTGTTCCGCTGGCGCCTTGCCAGGGCCGCCGCCGCCCTGGCGGCGGACGCGCGCCGGGTGTTCCTTTCCACAAGCGATGCGGCGGTTATCTTTATCCCGGCAGCCCTCATACATGCCACGGTGCCGCTCATCGTGTTCTTGATCGCGGCCTCGCTGAACATCGAGGTGAGTCTCCTCCAGTGTCTGGGGTCTGTGGCGGGCAGGCGGCAGATTAGCCACCAGTCGAGATTGAGCCATCAATCCAGTCGGCGAAAAATCCATTTACTGAAGATGCGTGATGATCAATTTTATCATGGGTAGCCTGCTTGGTTTCCTGATAACGTTGTCTGTCTGCTTTGTGGCTTTTTAAAACGCGCCTGTCCGGAAAATGTAACGATACCGCCGTCTTTGCAGCCTTCTTTCGCACATTCGTGGCCGCTGAGTGGCCACAGAGGGTAGTACGGTTTGGCTGTGTGTCCTGCAAGCAGTAGAAAAGCTGTTGGACGAGCACCGACCGGCCAGCGCCGCACAGCGAGGGGGTGACGCCGGAGAATGCCGGACTACGACCGCCATTTCTACGAGGACCTGGCCACCACGGCGCTGCCGTCGGCTCGGCGCATCGTGCCGATAGTATTAGAGCTTGTGGCGGTGCGTAGCGTCGTCGATGTCGGCTGCGGCGACGGTTCCTGGCTGGCCGTGTTTCGCGAGCTGGGCGTCGCGGACGTGTTCGGCGTTGACGGCGATTGGGTGGACACAGACCAGCTCAAGATACCGCTCGATAGTTTCGCCCCCCGCCGACTGGACGAGGCACTCGCCATCGGTCGCCGCTCCGATCTGGCAATCAGCCTGGAGGTCGCGGAGCACCTCTGGCCGGATCGGGCTGCCGGCTTTGTAGGCGAGCTATGTGGCCTGGCACCGGTAGTCCTGTTTTCCGCCGCGATTCCGCACCAGGGCGGACACAATCACTTCAACGAGCAGTGGCCGGGCTACTGGGCCGAGCTGTTCGCCGCCCAGGAATACCGGCCGGTAGATGTGCTCCGCCTGCGCATCTGGGACGACCCGGGAGTTACCTGGTGGTACAAGCAGAACATCATGCTGTTCGCGAATGACGCGGGGCTGACCGCGCACCCTCGCCTCGCCGCCGCCCGAAAGCACGCCCCAGCAGTGCCCCCACCGCTTGTCCATCCGGACAAGTACCGGGAACTGGTGCGGTTGACCCAACCCTCATTCGGACGCTGGCTCAAGATGGCGATGGCAGCCTTCCGCCGCTCCGTGCGCAAGCGCGCCGGCGCCTGAGCGACGGCCGGCCGCCGGCGGGTCGATGTGCGGCCGCCCTGCTTTCGTGGAGACCAGGACGACCTGAGCAAGCAACTGCCTCGGCGGCATGTCCGAGATATCGCCGTCGCGACGCTCAAGGGAGGCGTCGCAAATCGACAGTGGTGGTCAATTTGGGCTGCCCTCTGGTCTGGCCGCGGCTCCCGTACTGCCGGCCTACGACCCCGGCCGGTGAGACTCCTGCTTCTCGGCAAGAACGGCCGGCTCGGACGCGCCCTTGCGGCCGCGCCGCCCTGCCAATTCCCGCCTCGGCTGTGGGCGCCTTGAGAGGCGCTTTCCCGTCCGGTCGCCGGAATGGCGCGCGGCGCTCCGCCGAGCCTTCGAGGGTCCCTTTGCGGGTCGGGTAATGGCACCGGCGGGAGGTCGGACCGCGGAGCGCTAGGACTTCGCCCGGGCCGCGAGCATCTCCTCGAAGGCCGGCCAGGCGACCTCGGGGTAGAACCGGTGAGGCCCCTCGGCCGCGGCGGCGCGCAGCGACTCCGGCGCGCCCAGAGCCTCGTAGACCTTGGTTGCTTCCTCGACCACGGCCTGTGCGCCTTGCGCGGGAAAGATGTGATCCCCCGTGCCCGCGACCGTCAGGACCACGCGCGGCGCGATCAGCCCGATCACATCGTCGAATTCGAGCCAGTTGAGGATTCCGGGGATCGTGTTCTGGCCCGCCGGATCGCGGCGCCGAGCGATGGTTTCGCGTATGAAGCCGACGCAGCTGCCGGCCATGATCGCGGCGATCCGCTGGTCCACGGCGGCGGCGAAGACGATCGTGGT
Source organism: Pseudomonadota bacterium (assembly GCA_022571365.1). Lineage (GTDB taxonomy): Bacteria > Pseudomonadota > Alphaproteobacteria > JACZXZ01. Next base: position 7,195 of record JACZXZ010000065.1, read on the forward strand.
GCCGCCCGCGGAATTGCCCATGGCGTGGACGACTGTGGAGTCGATGTCGAGCCCGGTCCCGCCCGCCTCCAGCCAGTCGATCACCGCCGAGGTATCGCTCACGCGCTCGCCCAGGAGGGTGCGGCCCAACAGCAGGGCGTGGTTGGCCGCGTCGATGCACGGGTCGGCCGAGCGGGGGTTGAGCTTGCGCTCGCGGCGCTCCCCGAAACAGGACTGCTCGATGCAGACGGCGAGGTAACCGCGCCGCGCGGCTTGCCGGGCGAAATCGAGTCCATTGGCAATCTTGATCGGGTCGGCCGGCATCCGCACCTCGCCCCAGGACAGGTGGGCGCCTGAATTGGTGCCCTGGATACACAGCATCACCTTCATCGGTGTTGCGCTTGCCTGGGCCCAGACCAGATCGACCGGGATATGGTGATGGGGGTGCAGCTCCAGGTAGGCCCGCCGACGCAGGAACCCGCCGGGCAGGCGGCTGTCTGAGAGGTGACGGGCGGACGGGGGCTGGGCGGACCGTTCATAGCCGAGCAGCTCGACGAGCTTGGCCCGGGCCCGCTCCTGCCAGGCTTCGGGCTCGGTGATGGCGGCCCGGGGCCAAGCGAGCTTGAGGGGCGCTGCGTCGCAATCGGCGAAGTGGGCCTCGCTGGGACTGAGGCCGAGGCCCTTGGGCGGGGTCGGGTAGGGCTCGAACTTTCCCGTCATGAGCAGCGCCAAGCGCCGCTTGCAGGCGAGGGCATAGGCGGCGATCCAAGGGCTCATGACCGCCGGCGCCCGGTTCGCAACAAGGACAGCCCTGCCACTGCCAGAACCGCCAGGAGCGGCTCCAACGGCACGCGGAAACGGGACTGCCCCAGGAACAGATATGTTGCCGTAAAGTAGCCAATTATAGTGACAATGACCAAGGCGTGACGCCAGTGGGGCCCCATGAGCATCCCAATCAGACCGATGAGGCCGAAAAGGCGCAAGATCGTGGCCCACCCTGCCGTAAAGACTACGAGCACCAGGTACGGCAAGGGGGCCACCGCCAGGAACTGCCTTATAGACGACCAGGGACCCCCCGTCGCGCGTCGATGTTCAATCACGTGCATCGCTTCACCGCTGAGACCGAAAATGTTCTTGAAGTTGCCGGCACCGCCGGCGCCGAAGAGCAGAAGCTCGCTACGCACCGCTGCGGACAGCACGGCCGAGAGAGGCTGGCTCGCGATCTCCCTCAGGGCGAAGGCCCCGATGATGCTTCTGTGTTCGACCTCGCTCAGGTCTTCGTAACCAGCGTCAAGCGCACTTTCCATGTAGGAGGATAGTCTAAGCTCGAACAGGTCGGCAGCTTCTATCCCGGAGATTTTATGTCTCTTCATGTAAATTTGAATAAGGTTGTCCCGCAAATACGGGCCCAGATTCGACGTAAAGACCGGCACGCCTTCCGCGACGTAATTTCTATATACCCAGGGAGCGGCCATGGCCGCCACAAGAGTCATCGCGGCTGCGCCGACCAATGCCGCGCGCGCGATGCGCCGCCACGGGAACAGGTTACCGGCTTGGCCTAAACCAAAGATAGCGCAGGCGAATGGGATCACGGCGCCTAGATACAGACCGACTGGCCGGCAGTAAGCCGCGAGTCCGACGAACACCGCGCTAATCAGGGCAGGCCGCAGCTCGAGGGTGCGGCCAAACCGGAACAGGAAGAAGATCGCCGCGGTGAGTAACAGCGTAAACACCGTCTCGGTCTGGATAAGGTGTGCCGTGCTGAGGCTGTTCGGATTGAAAACGACAATCGCTTGGGCAAATACAGCGGCTTTGGGATAGAAGGGCCGCACGAGACACCGGGTCATAAGGCCCGTCGCGTATAGAGCGACCAACTGCAGGAAAATGACCGCGGCCAGCCCGGCGTCTTCCCCGAACAGGAAAATGTTTACCGCAAGCAAAGCTGGGTAAAGGGGCACGGTGAAGGTATCGGCAACGGACGGGATTTCGGTGCGAACATAATCCCCATAGGCGAGCATTCCCTTAGCCGGGGAGAGATATGAGCTCGCGTCGTACCCGTGGATCACGGAGGCGTCGGGGACGGCCGCAAAGCGGATTGCGGCGTTAACCACCACAAAGCAGACGAGCAACATGACCTGCCGCTTGTTCGACGATATAGACCGGACTATCGGGTCAATTACTCGCGGCATTGCTAGCTGGCATTTCCCGTGTCGGCTCGTTGATTGCCGTGAAGTTAACACGGATTTTCGTTCCTTCGAATCCAAGAGACGGCGTTCCGCTCATCGCGGCCTTCCTGAGGGAGACAAATGCCCGCGGCAGACACCAGCCGGGGGATTTCCGACGAGTTTCCTTGACCTCTCGCCGCCTTTAGCAGAATTCGGGCGGATTTCGGCTGGTGCAAGGCTTGGATAATTGCGGCGTTCGCTCGGTCATGTGGGCTGCGTTGAAGGTCGGAACGGGCCGGTCAGGGGGGTTATGTTAGCGAACAAGCCTGTCGGCGACGCCTTCGCCGCCGCGGTGATCGAGTCGAGCCGTCCGTAGCCGTGCTCGACCAGGAGCTTCGGCTTGAGACCGTAAAGCGCCTCGGTCTCTCGGATCTCGGCCAGGTGGTGGGGACCGACGCAGAACACCGTGTCGAAGCCATCGAAGGCTCCCCTGCGGTAGATCATGTGGGTGCTCACGATCGAATGGTGCAGGTAGATGTAGTGGACCGGGTATTTGGACCTTTTGATGTGGAAGGTTTCGAGATCGGGCATGGTCATCACCACGACGCCCGCCTCGAGGATGCGCAACAGGAAGGTGCGGCAAGCGCCATCGCCGATATAGAACGCCCGGACGGCCTCGTCCTCTCGCTCCAAGACCGGATCGCGCGGGCTCGAGGTAAGGTAGCAGACGCCTCGGCCGTGGGTGGTGGCGAGGGCCCGGATGACCGGCTCGAAATGAACCCAGGAGGCCCCATCCTCGGCATAGAACACGAACACCACGTCGCCAATCTCTTCGCCGTCGATGGCGAACGTCAAGGTCGCGGTCTTGCCTGCGTTCGCCTTCGCCAGGTCCTCGATCTCGTCGAGGTCGACTTCGCTGAGCGGCTTCTCACCAACCTCCCGGACAAACGAGCAGCATCGAACCGGAGCGACAACGGACCGGGGAGCGTGGACACCACTGTTGGTTTTCGCGTCGCGATGATCCCCGAGCCCTCCACAGCCCTCCTCACCGCCACAGGCCTCGCGGCGATGGCGGTGCGGCGCCGGAGACACATTCGGTAGCGAACCAGGCTCACCCTCCTCTACGCGAAAACCGAGTCTTCGCTGGGCGGTGTGGGACCTCAGGACGAATAAGCAAGTTTCACACTGGCACGGGTCGGCCAGGGCTGCGCTTGACGATGCGATCGAACACCAGCAGCTCGTGCAGCTGGGCGTGAGGGCGCCGTAGGGGGGGTGATGGTAGCGATGCGCGCGACGCGGATGGAGATCGCGTGGAGAAGGCTGCTGCGCGATTGCATTCGACTGGCTGATGAGATTGAGCCGAGGCTCCGCAGACCGCGTCGGAGGCGAGCGCTCCGCTTCTTTCTCTACGAGATGCTCGTTGCAGCGCGGCACTATGCGGGGGCCGTGGATGCACTCGGGCCGCAGCGAGCCTTTGAAGCGGGGCCGATTGAGCGAACCCTCATGGAGACATGGATCCACACGCAATGGGTGCTGCTTCGCGACCCCCAACGACGGGCGCACCGGTTCATCCAGTACGGGGCTGTCGCGGAGGTCAAAGCGCTGGACAAGACCCCCTTGGATTCCCAGCCGCCCAACTTTACCCAGCGTCGAGCGACAGCGGTTCGGCGCCGGGCCCGAGTTGCTCATTTATTCCGTGGGAATGGGAAGTGGACGCGATCGTGGGCAAAGACCCCGAATATCGACCAGCGGGCTCTCCAAGTCTCGAGGGCTCGCGTCGGCTTTGCGGCGGACGATGAGGGCCGAAACCTCCTTTACGCGATGTTTTCGCTGTTGAGCGAACAAGGCCACGTGAGCCAATACGGTCTGCGTTCACTCTTCAGTGTGCACCAGGGACGCATCAGGCCGAGAGCCCGATCGGATCTCAGGTCTGTGGGCCCAATGGCGAGCGCAGCCTGTATCTTGCTCGACATCGTCGGTCTTGCCATAGACGAGTTCGGTGTGGCCTATTCCGTTCAACACCAACGCCTTGCTGATAGGAGAAAGCGGGTTCGGAAGCGCTTCGGCCCCTTCTAGGAGCGGACCCCTGGCGCCCCGCTCAGCGCCACCCCTCCCCGCCCACCACGCGAGCCGGAGCCCGACCGCGGCAGCGATCCAGAAGAGCGGTGGGCCGTTTCATCGATGCTCTCGTGGCGTACTGATGTACCAGCAACTCGAACCGGCTCGCAGACGCC
>JACZXZ010000010.1 GCA_022571365.1 Pseudomonadota bacterium
GAATCTGCTTGACGCGCCGGGTGAGTCTCATGGCGGCGCCCCTTTCGAACCTGTCGCCCGCTTCTTGGCAGGCCCGGTTTCTGAATAGCCCAGCCACCAGGTTTTTGCAACGGACCTGCGGTCGGAAAATCCACGGCCGGCAGATCCACGGCCGGCAGATCCACGGTCGGCTGGACCTGCGGTCGGCTTAACTTGATTCCCCCTTGAGCCACGCCAGGCAGGCGATTCCCCAAAAGGCTAACCATGTAGATTGGCTTCGGCTCCGCGCCGGTCGTGGCGTGATCCCATGTTTGCAAAATGTTTGCAAATCGGCCGCAGCAAGCGCGCGGGCGTTCGATTCCGTTGTCATGACTTGCGCCACAAGTTCGCCATCGACTATCTACGCGAGCATGGGCGCAATGCGCTACCGAGACTGAGCGAAATTTTGGGCCATTCGTCGGTCAAAACTACTGAGATGTATGTTGCCTATGTCGGTCCGGAGTCGGCACACGAAACGACACACATTGAAGCTGCGGGCGATAAATGAAGCTGTACGTTATCAGTGGCGGTGGTTTTGCATGGCCGGCATGGCTGAAAGCCCCGGTGAGTGGGTCAAGACAGAAGGGGAACACGCAGCAAAAGCCATCACTGAGGCCGCCAAGCGAGTCGTCACAAATATGGTCACAACGATATAAAGCACGAGCTTTGACGAAGCCGGAAAATGCCAGCTAAGTCATTGAAATGGCGGAGGGTGTGGGATTCGAACCCACGATACGGTTGTTAACCGTATAACGATTTAGCAAACCGTCGCCTTCGACCACTCGGCCAACCCTCCGCTCAGGCGGCCAAAGCCACATGGCGTTTCCATCCGCCCTTCTACAAAGCGCCAGCAACCCTGTCAACGACGGTCCGGGGGCCCAAAGCGGTTGTCGTCTGAGACCTGCAGCGGTTGCGCGCCTCGCCGAGGACCCCCACAGATCCGGCGGGCCCCGGACGCCGTCATCGCGTCTCTCACCCAAGGCCCCATCCCGGCTCTTTCGAGAATCACCCCCAACCTTGCCGCTTCCCCGACCGCGCCCGTGATCTCGGCCTGATTTCCCAACGAACCCTAAAGACCATGGCGAGCGCGGACGAGCGCGGGCGGGCGCGATAAACCGCGATAGACTTGGACGAGCGTTGGACGAGCGTTGGACGAGCACGGGCGCGCGCGGTAGACTTACGCGCGCGGTAGACTTACCGGCTTCAGCGCGCAGGCAAGCAATCGACGGAGACAGGGTGTGATTGTCGAACAAATCTACACGGACAACGCCTATCGCAACTTCAACTATCTTATCGCGTGCCCCCAGACCGGCGAAGCGCTGGCCATCGATCCGCTGGAAGCTGAGCTATGCCTCAACACGGCGAGGGACCGCGGATGGGAAATCACCCAGGTCCTCAACACCCACGAGCATTCCGACCATATCGGCGGCAACGAGGCGGTCATCAAAGCAACCGGAGCGAAGCTGTTGGCCCATGTCAAAGCAAAGGACAAAATCGCCAACATTGACATCGGCCTCTCGGCCGGCGACGTGATTAAGGTGGGCAAGACGGTGGAGCTCGAGTCCCTGGACACGCCCGGGCACACGCTTTCCCATATTTGCCTCTTGTCCCACACCGACCCGCCTGTGCTGTTCTCAGGCGATACCTTGTTCAACGCCGGGGCCGGCAACTGCCACCATGGCGGCCATCCGAGCCACCTGTACGAGACCTTCGCCACACAGTTGGCCAAATTGCCCGAGGAGACACGGGTTTATCCCGGCCACGACTACATCGCCAACAATCTACGGTTCACCCTGGACCGCGAACCGGACAACGGGAAAGCCGGACAACTGTTGGACCAGGTGAAGGCCCAAGACCCGCACCGCGCCCTGGTCACGACCCTCGGGCTGGAGAAGGAGATCAATGCCTTTTTCAGGCTCCACAGCCCGACGGTGATCGCCCGGCTCAGGGAAGCCTTTCCCGACATGTCGGAAAAACCAGAGGCGAGAGAGGTGTTCCTCAAGCTGCGCGAGCTGCGTAACAAGTGGTAAGGCTAAGACTGCTCGAAAAAGGGATCAAGCCGCGCGCCGGGCCGGCCCGCCCTTGTACGGCGCGCCGGCGGTGCGATAATGAAGCCGGGTTCGATCCGTGAGGCTGGCCGATGCTGATATTCCGCCGACTGCTGTTCTACGCCGCGCAACGGATCGCGTTCGATCCGCGCGTGCGGGCCAAGGCGGCAGAGCTATTCGAAAAAGAGGTCAAGCCGCGCGCCGAGGTCGCCTGGCGCCGGACCAAACCGAAGCTCGACGCCGTCAAGGCCGAGCTCGAAGACATCGCCGATGACGTCGACCTCCGCGAACATTCTCGGAAGTTCGCCGCGAAGGTAAAGGAACGATTCCTCGATCGCGATAAGCGGCGTTAGGCGCAGCTGGCTTTGCCAGGGGGCATCCTTACCGGCGACGCCCTCCGCTGCCGCGCGACCGGCGTGACGGCGATTTCGAGCGCCGAACGGGCATCCCGTCCAACCGGTCGGTCCGCCGCTAGAAAACGGACGCGGGCGCCGCTCAGCGCCGCATGTACTGCGTCGTGCCGAACAGCACCTCTTTCGCTTTCTCGTCCATGGGACCCACGCGCCTGCGGTCGGCCAGCACTTCGAGGCCCCGCCGCACCGCCGGACGCGCGGCGATGGCGTCGAACCAGCGCTTGACGCTCGGATAGTCCCCCGGGTTCACGCCCTGGCTTGCGGGGGACCTCAGCCACGGGAAGACCGCGATGTCGGCGATGGAATATTCGCCGGCCAGATACTCGCGGGTGGCAAGCTGGCGATCCATGACGCCGTACAGGCGCCCGGCCTCGTTGGTGTAGCGTTCGATGGCGTAGGGGATTTTCCCGGGCGCGTATTCGCGGAAGTGGTGCGCCTGGCCGAGCAGCGGCCCGATTCCGCCCACCTGGAACATGAGCCACTGGATGACGTCACAACGCGCCCGCGTCTCTTTAGGCAGGAGGCGGCCGGTCTTCTCGGCGAGATACATCAGGATCGCACCCGACTCGAAGAGCGCGATGGGTTCGCCGTCTGGCCCGTCGCGGTCGACGATGGCGGGAATCCTGTTGTTGGGGCTGATCTTCAAGAACTCCGGCTTGAACTGATCGCCCGCGCCGATATCGACGGGAATGACGTTGTAGGGGAGGCCCACCTCCTCGAGCATGATGTGGACCTTATGGCCGTTGGGCGTCGGCCAGGTGTAGGCATCGATCATCTGTCGCCATCCTCGTCCGTCTCTGTCGCCGTCATCCGCTGCGCTTATCAAGACCCTGCGCGGGCCGCGCATCTGGATATAAACAGGCTGCGCGCGCAAGAAAACCCCCAGCGCCAGGCGCTGACCCTCGCAAGGCTGGCCTCAACCTCAAGGCCCGCCAAGCGGTGTGTCGAAGGGCCGGCCGGCGGCTCGGGCGGCGTGGTCCCGGCCCGGCGTGAGGCCGGCCCGGCTAGCGCCGCTTGTATTGCTCCGCGCCGAACAAGCTCGACCAGCTCTCCTCGTCGAACTTGCCGGCCACGTCCTTGAGCCTCTCCATGTCCTTCGCGACCGCCGGACGGGCGGCGATGGTGTCGAACCAGCGCTTGAGGTTCGGGAAGTCAGCCATGTCCTGGCCCTGGCGCTCGTGCAGCCTGATCCACGGGAAAGTCGCCATGTCGGCGATCGAATAGTCGCCGGCCAGATATTGATGGACAGCAAGCCGGTGGTCCAGGATGCCATAGATGCGGCCCGCCTCGTTGGTGTAGCGGTCGACGGCATAAGGGATCCTCTCGGGCGCGTAGGCCCGGAAGTGGTGCGCCTGGCCGAGCATCGGACCGACGTTGCCCATCTGAAAGAAGAGCCACGTGAGGACCTCGATGCGGGCCCTGGGCTCGGTGGGCAGGAATCGGCCGGTCTTCTCGGCGAGATACATGAGGATCGCGCCCGACTCGAAGAGTGCGATGGACTCTCCGTCCGGCCCGTCATGGTCGACGATGGCCGGGATCTTGTTGTTCGGGCTGATCTTCAAGAACGCCGGCTTGAACTGGTCGCCCTTGCTTATATTGACCCAGATCACTTTGTAGGCCAGGCCCGCCTCCTCCAGCATGATGTGGATCTTCTGCCCGTTCGGCGTCTTCGCGCTGTATAGATCGATCATATTGATCCTTTCATCCGACGGAGGCTCACGCGAGCTACAAGCTCGCCAACGCTTGCTCAAGGTCGGCAACGAGATCCTCGGGCTCTTCGATGCCAACCGAAAGCCGCAGAAGGTCGCCCGGCACTGCAGTGCCTGGACCTTCGATGCTGGCGCGATGCTCGATTAAGCTTTCGACCCCGCCCAGCGAGGTGGCGCGCTTGAATATTTTGACCTCGGCCGCCACCTTGACCGCTGCCGCCTCGCCGTCTCTCAAGCGCAGGGAGAGCATGCCGCCGAAGCCCCCCTGCATCTGCCGCGCGGCCACTTCGTGACCGGGATGGTCCGGTAGGCCGGGATAAAGAACCTGGGCCAGTTTGGCATGGCCGTGGAAATGCCTCGCTAGTGCCTGGGCGGTCGCGCAGCTCTGGCGGACACGTAGGAACAGGGTGCGCATCCCGCGCAATAGGAGCCAGGCCTCAAAAGAACCGAGGACCGCCCCGCCGTCACGACGGATCGCGCGAATGCGCTCCCACATATCGTCCGTGCGAGCAGCGACGAGGGCTCCAGCGAGCACGTCGCTGTGGCCATTCAGATACTTCGTCGCCGCGTGCATGACGATGTCGGCACCATGTTCTATCGGCCGGGTGAGCACCGGTGTCGCGACGGTCCCGTCGACGGCCAGCCGGGCGCCGGCACTGTGGGTAAGCTCCGCCGCAGCGGCGATATCGGTGATCGTCCAGAGAGGATTGGCCGGCGTCTCGATCCAGACGAGTTTCGTTTGTCCCGGGCGGAGCGCTGCCTTAAACGCCGTGAGATCGTCTGTCGCAACGAAGTCGACCTGGAGGCCCCAGCGCACCGCAAACTCCTGGAGCCAGCGGCGGAGAACCCAATACATCACTTTCGGCGCTACGACGTGATCGCCCGGCGAAAGGGCCTGAAACACGGTCGCCGCCGCTGCCATCCCCGAAGAGAACAGCAGCGCTGCCATCCCGCCGTCGAGGGTCGCCAGCAAGGTCTCAACCTGATCGTAGGTGGGATTGTCGTCGCGAATGTAAATCCGACCCGTCGGATACCGATTGTCGGCATCGCGCACAAAGGTGGTGGCGGGATGGATCGGCGCCACCACGGCCCGGGTCGTCTCGTCGATCCAGCCGAGCGCCTGGGCGGCGAGCGTCGCAGGCCGAGGTTTGGGATCGTCGGTCACTTACCCCCCAGCTTCTTCCTCAGGACCTCGTTGACCAGCTTCGGACTGGCCTTGCCCTGGGTGGCGCGCATGACCTGGCCCATGAGGAAGCCGAAGAGCTTTTCCTTGCCCGCCTTGTAGGCGGCCACCTCGTCGGCCTGGTCGGTCAGCACCCGGTCGACCGCCGCCTCGATGGCGCCGGCGTCACTCACTTGTTCGAGGCCTTTCTCCGCCACGATCCGGGCCGCGTCCTTGCCGGTTACCAACATGACCGTGAGGACTTCCTTGGCAGAGCGCGCCGAGACCTTTTCCTCGACAACGAGGTCGATGAGGCCGGCGAACCGTTCGGGAGGGATATCGTTGATCGACTTGCCAGCCTTGCTTAGCTGCCCGAACAACTCGTTGATCACCCAGTTGGCGACCAGTTTGGGATCGCGGCGGTCCTCGCCGCCTCCGCCACCGACCACGGCCTCGTAGTAGTCAGCCGTCTCCCTCTCCGCCACCAACACACCGGCGTCATAGGCGGACAGGCCGTAGTCGGCCATGAACCGGGCCTTCTTCTCATCCGGGAGCTCCGGCAGGCCGGCCTTGATCTTCTCGACCCATTCCTTGTCGAGAATCAAGGGCAGAAGGTCTGGATCCGGAAAATAGCGATAGTCATGCGCCTCCTCCTTGGTGCGCATGAGCCGCGTTACCCCTTTCCGGGAATCGAAAAGTCGGGTCTCCTGCGCCACCGTCCCGCCTTCCTCACGCAACTCGATCTGGCGCCGCGCCTCATATTCGATGGCCTGTTGGACGAAGCGGATCGAATTCACATTCTTGATCTCAGAGCGGGTGCCGTAGTCTTCGCCCGGCCGGCGAACCGAAACGTTGGCGTCACAGCGCAGCGAGCCCTGCTCCATGTTACCGTCGCAGGTGCCTAGATAACGCAGGATAGAGCGCAGCTTGCGCAGGTAGACTCCGGCCTCCTCGGCGCTGCGCAAATCGGGCTCGGAGACGATCTCCATGAGCGCGATGCCGCAGCGGTTGAGGTCCACATAGGTGAGATCCGGGTGCTGGTCGTGCAGGCTCTTACCGGCGTCCTGCTCCAGATGCAGGCGGGTGATGCCGACCGCCCTGGTCTCGCCGTTCGGCAAATCCAGATAGACCGTGCCCTTGCCGACGATGGGCTGCTGATACTGGGAGATCTGATAGCCCGCCGGCAGGTCGGGATAGAAGTAGTTCTTGCGGTCGAACACCGAGTAGAGGTTGATCTCGGCTTTGAGGCCCAGGCCCGTGCGGACCGCCTGCTCGACGCAGAACTCGTTGATCACCGGCAGCATGCCCGGCATGGCCGCGTCGACGAACGAGACCTGGGTGTTGGCCTCGGCCCCGAAATCGGTGGGCGCGCCCGAGAACAGCTTGGCCGCGGAGATCACCTGGGCGTGGATCTCGAGGCCGATGACCACCTCCCACTCGCCGGTCTTGCCCTGGATCGTCGTCATTGCGTCCCGTCCCTTATCATCCTCATCTCCGAGCTTGTCGAAGCATGAGGCAAAAAGCATTTGCTGCTGGCCATCACACTCCCGCAATGAACTGCGGGCGGGCGTCAAACCCCGCCGCCTTTTCCAACACATCGGCAACCCGGAGCACCGTCTCCTCGTCGAAGGCGCGGCCGATGATCTGCAGCCCGAGCGGCAGGCCGTCCGCGCTAAGCCCCGCCGGCACCGAGATGCCGGGAAGCCCCGCCAGGCTCGCTGGCACGGTGAAGACGTCATTCAGATACATGGCGATGGGGTCATCCATCTTTTCGCCCACCGGGAAGGCGGCAGACGGCGCGGTCGGCGTCAGAACCAAGTCGACGCTCTCGAACGCGTCCTTGAAATCCTGGGCGATCAGGCTCCGCACCTTCTGGGCCTTGAGGTAGTAGGCGTCGTAATAGCCGGCTGAGAGCACATAGGTGCCGATCAGTACCCGCCGTTTGACCTCGGCGCCGAACCCCTCGGCCCGGGTGGTCTCGTACATCTCCTCAGGGGTCTTGCCTTCGACGCGCAGCCCGTAGCGCACCCCGTCATAGCGGGCCAGGTTCGAGGACGCCTCGGCCGGGGCGATGATGTAATAGGTCGGCAAGGCGTATCTGGTGTGGGGCAGGCTGACCTCCACCGCCTCGGCCCCGGCTGCTTCAAGCCAGTCCATCCCTCGCCGCCACAATTCCTCGATCTCGGCCGGCATGCCGTCCACCCGGTACTCCTTGGGAATGCCGATCTTGAGGCCGCGCACGTCGCCCGTGAGCGCCGCCTCGTAATCGGGGACGTCCACCGGCGCCGAGGTCGAGTCTCCCGGATCGTGACCGGCCATAGCGCGGAGCATGATGGCGGCGTCGCGGACGGTCCGGGTCATGGGCCCGGCCTGGTCGAGGGAGGAGGCGAACGCCACGATGCCCCAGCGCGAGCAACGCCCATATGTGGGCTTCAGCCCCACGACGCCGCAGAACGAGGCCGGCTGGCGGATCGAGCCGCCGGTGTCCGTGCCGATAGCACCGAGGGCCGCGCGCGCCGCTACCAGCGCCGCCGAGCCGCCCGACGAGCCGCCCGGAACCAGCGGCCGGTTATCGCCGCCTCCCTGGCGCCGCCACGGGTTCTCGGCGGCACCGTAATAGCTCGTCATGTTGGACGAGCCCATGGCGAACTCGTCCATGTTGGCCTTGCCCAGCATCACCGCCCCGGCCTGCCACAGTTGGGCCGTCACCGTCGACTCATAGGCCGGTTTGAACCCGTCGAGGATGTGCGAGCCGGCGGTGGCCAGCACACCGGCGGTGCAGAACAGATCCTTGACGGCGATCGGGATGCCCTCCATCAACCCGGCGTCGCCTCGTTTGCGGCGGGCGTCGGAGGCCTCCGCCATTTCGCGCGCCCGCTCGGGCGTCTCGGTGATGAGCGCGTTCAAGGGTCGCGCGGCCTCAACCGCCCTGATATGAGCTTCCGCAAGTTCGCGGGCGGAAAACGTGCCCTTGGCCAGCCCATCGCGGGCCTCCGCGATGGTCAGCTCGGTCAGCGCGCCCATCACTCCAACACTTTGGGCACGGAGAAGAAGCCGCGGGCCGATGCCGGCGCGTTGGCCAAAACCGTATCGACGGACTCGCGCTCGGTGACCACGTCCTGGCGGCGCGGCAGCTTCATCCCGGCAACGCCGGTCATGGGCGCCACGTTCTCGGTATCGACCTCACCCAGCTGCTCGACCCAGGCCAGAATCTTGGACAGCTCTCCGACCAGGTGGTCCAGCTCCTGATCCGTCGCCTTGATCCGGGCAAGGATTGCGATATGCGCGACGGTGGCCTTATCCAGCGCCATAGTGTAACTGTTTCCACGGGACCCAGGAGACCGTCAAGCCTCTCTGGAATCATCTTTGGGATCGCAAGTTTATGAAGGGCTGCGCGGAAAACGCGCGGAAGTTATCATCCGCCATGGCGCTCTGCAACCCCAGTGACCTCAAGCAAAAGCTGCGCCCGGGCCAGCGTCTCATGGGCCTCGACGTGGGAACCAAGACCATCGGCCTGGCGCTGTCGGACTCGAGCCTCACCGTCGCAACGCCCATGGAAACGCTGCGCCGCACAAAATTCCGCGACGACCTCAGCCGCCTGCGGCGGATCATCGCCGAGCGCGGGGTCGACGGATTGGTGATCGGCCTGCCGATCAACATGGACGGCAGCGAGGGCCGGCGCGCGCAGTCCGTGCGCCAGTTCGCCGCCAACTTACTCGAGGCGATCGACATTCCGGCCGCGTTCTGGGACGAGCGCCTGTCCACCGCCGCCGTCACCCGCATACTCCTCGAGGCCGAGGTCTCGCGCAAGCGCCGGCGCCAAGTGGTGGACAAGATGGCCGCCGCTTACATTTTGCAGGGCGCGTTGGATCACCTGGGCCAGCGCGAGGCTGGCGCGACGGACAGGCCGATGAACAGGCGATGAGCGGTGTCGTCGGCGCGCTCGCGCCCATCTTCCTGCTGATTTTGCTGGGCTATGTCATCCGCCGCTTAAAGCTTCTCGAGGCGGGCTTCTGGGAGCCGGCCGAGCGGCTCACCTATTTCGTCCTGTTTCCCGCCCTGTTGCTTGAAAACATGGCGACGGCGGAGCTCCGGGGGCTCCAGGTCCTGCCGATGGCGGCGGCCCTGGTCGGTGGCGTCCTGGTGGTCGCGGGTCTCCTGATCTCGCTGCGTCCGCGCCTGGGCCTGAACGGCCCGGCATTCACCTCGGTGTTCCAGGGTGCGATCCGCCCCAACACCTATGTCGGCCTCGCCGCGGCGGCGGCGCTGTCGAGCGAGGCCGGGATCACCCTCGCCGCGATCTCGGTCGCTACGGTGACGCCACTGGTCAACGTCTTGAGCGTGGTCGTGCTGGCCCGCCATGCCGGCGAAGCCGAAGCCAGCACAGGCCGGACGCTCGCCAGCATCGCGCGCAATCCGCTCATCCTAGCCGTCGCGGGGGGCGCCGCGCTCAACTGGACCGGCATCGGGCTGCCGCCAGTTGTGGACCCGGTGATCGATATCCTGGGACGGGCGGCGCTGCCCCTCGGCTTGCTGGCGGTAGGGGCGGGCCTCAACATCCCCGCGGCACGGACGGCCGGACGCACGCTGTTGCCGACCGCCGGCTTGAAGCTGGTCCTGCTACCGGGGCTCACTTGGCTTGCCTGCCTGGCCTTCGGCGTCGAAGGCGTGACCCGGACCATAGCGGTGCTGATGAGCGCCCTGCCCACTTCAGCCTCGTCCTACATTCTGGCGCGTCAGATGGGCGGAGACCACGGGCTTTTGGCCGCCATCATCACCGTGACGACGCTCCTCGCCATCCTTACCCTGCCGGCGGCCGCCATCCTCGCCGGCTAGCCGCCAACGGAACGCAGCGGGCTGTCCGCAACCGGCCTGTCAGGGGCAGGCCGAGGCGCGGCTCGAACCGCCTGCCGAGAGCGTGCAACTCGGCCTCCCATGGAACCGCCTTGCGGGTCGGGCGACGACCGACGTATAATGCCCCTTTAATGACCGCGATCGCACGCGCCTCGAACATCCGTTTCCCGCACCGTCATCTGTTGGGAATCGAGGGGCTTTCGCCGGACGAGATCACGCTCTTGCTCGATCTCTCCGAATCCTATATCGAGTACCACCGCCAAGCCGACAAGAAGCGCGCCGTCCTGCGCGGACGAACGCTCATCAACCTATTTTTTGAAACCTCGACCCGCACCCGGACGTCGTTCGAGCTGGCGGGCAAACGACTGGGCGGTAGCGTAATCAACATGTCGGTCGCGACCAGCGCCATCAAGAAAGGCGAGACCCTGATCGACACGGCGATGACCTTGAACGCCATGCATCCCGACGTGCTGGTGGTGCGTCACCCGGACTCGGGGGCGGTCAAGCTGTTGTCGGAGAAAGTGAACTGTGCCCTCATCAATGCCGGCGACGGCAGCCACGAGCATCCGACCCAGGCGCTCCTGGACGCGCTCACCATCCGCCGCCGCAAGGGCCGCCTGAACGGTCTGGTAGTGGCGATCTGCGGTGACATCCTGCACAGCCGAGTGGCGCGTTCCAACATCCATCTCCTGACCACCATGGGCACGCGCGTGCGCGTGGTCGCGCCCCCGACCCTGCTGCCTGCCGAGATCGAACGGCTCGGCGTCGAGGTCTTCAACGACATGAGGCGGGGGTTGGAGGACTGCGACATCGTGATGATGCTGAGACTCCAGTCCGAGCGCATGCATGGCACCTTCGTCCCGTCGACTCGCGAGTATTTCCACTTCTTCGGCCTCGATTACGAAAAGCTCAGCGCGGCGAAGCCCGACGCCATGATCATGCATCCAGGTCCCATGAACCGGGGCGTTGAGATCGACAGCGAGGTCGCCGACGACATCGGCCGCAGCGCCATCACCGAGCAGGTTGAAATAGGGGTGGCCGTGCGCATGGCCTGCCTGGATATGCTGACGCGAACCCTGCCCCTCAGCGCGGCCGAACTCGCCTGATGGGCGCAAACGGTCCACCGGGACGGGTCGCCTACGTTAACGCGCGGCTCCTCGACCCGGCGAGCGGCCTGGATGCGCCGGGCGCGCTGCTCACCGAGGGCGAGGCGATCGCCGATTTCGGCCCGAATCTATTCCCGGACGGTGTTCCCGACGGCATCGAGGCCATCGATTGCCACGGCTGTTGCCTGGCACCCGGGCTGGTCGACATGCGCGTGCAGCTCAGGGAACCCGGTGAGGAGCACAAGGAGACCATCGCCACGGCGAGCCGTGCGGCCGCCGCCGGCGGGATCACCAGCATGGTCTCCCTGCCCAACACGGATCCGGCGGTCGACGGCGTGGCGGTCGTCGAGTTCCTCGCGCGGCGCGCGCGCGAGGTCAAGATGGTGAAGATTTTCACATACGCCGCCGTGACCCGGGGCCTCGCAGGGCGCGAAATCACCGAAATGGGGCTCTTGGCCGAGGCCGGCGCGGTCGCCTTCAGCGACGGGGTCAAGGCCGTCTCCGACCCGCTCGTCATGCGGCGGGCGCTCAGCTATGCGCGCACCTTTGACCTATTAATCGCACAACATCCCGAAGAGCCGAGCCTCGCCGCCGGCGGCGTCATGAACGAGGGGGAGATCGCAACCCGGCTCGGCCTCCCCGGCATTCCCGCCGTGGCCGAGCCGATCATGGTCGAACGCGACATCCGCTTGGTGGAACTCACCGGTGGACGGTATCACGCCGCCCATCTTTCGACCGCCGCCGCGGTCGAGCAGATCCACCAAGCCAAGGAACGCGGACTGCCGGTCACCTGCGATACGGCGCCGGCCTATTTCGCCCTCAATGAGACCGCGGTCGGCGATTACCGGACCTTCGCCAAGCTGTCGCCACCGCTGCGCTCAGAGGCTGACCGCCGCGCCATCGGCGACGGCCTCAAAGACGGCATCATCGACGCCATCGCCAGCGACCATGCACCCCACGATCAGGATTCTAAGCGTCTTCCCTTCGCCCAGGCGGCCGACGGCATCGTGGGACTTGAAACCCTGCTGGCCCTTTCGCTTGAGCTATACCACAACGGCCACCTGCCGCTCCTCGAGGTGCTTCGCGCGCTCACGTTCGGTCCGGCCGAAATATTGGCCCTGCCCGCCGGACGGTTCAAGAAAGGCGCGGCCGCGGACCTAGTGTTGTTCGACCTGGATCAGCCCTGGCAGATCGAGATCGACAACTTCCGCAGCAAATCGAAGAACTCGCCCTTCGATGGACGCCCTGTCCAGGGCCGCGTGTTGCGCACCGTGGTAGACGGCCGCTGGATCTTTGTCCACGACGCCTGAGCCGTGCCCGACCCGCTCGGAGATTTCGGCTATACTTGGCCGTTTTATGCGGCGGCGGCGTGCGGCTATCTCCTGGGCTCCATCCCCTTCGGCTTGATCCTGATCCGGCTGGCCGGGCTCGGCGATATCCGCCGCACCGGCTCGGGCAACATCGGCGCCACCAACGTCCTCAGAACCGGGAACAGGGCGTTGGCGATCCTGACGCTCATCCTGGACGGCGGCAAGGGTGCGGCAGCAGTTCTGTTGTTCGGGCGCATGGGGCCCGACATGGCGATGCTGGCCGGCGGCGGCGCCGTGATCGGCCACCTGATTCCGATATGGCTTAAATTCAAAGGCGGCAAGGGGGTGGCCACGGCCTTGGGCGTCCTGCTCGCCATCGCCTGGCCGGTCGGGATACTGGCTTGTGCGACTTGGCTCGTCGTGGCGGCGCTTACCCGTTACTCGTCTTTGGCTGCGCTCATCGCGCTGACGGCGGCGCCGGTCTATGCCTGGTGGCTGGCCTATCATCCGCCGGAGGTCTGGCCATTCACCTCGCCGGCGATCGTTACCCCCCAGCATGGCGCGCTCGCGCTGTTTCTCACTGTGCTCATTATCTTGAGCCATCACGGCAACATCCGGCGACTCATTACCGGCCAGGAACCGAAGATCGACGGCAGGGCGGGCGGCTCCGAGTAAGCGTGGCAGGGCCGAACCTCAAGGAACAGTCCAGCGTGCAGGTTGACGCTGGCGGAGCCATGTCCCATGGTCGGGCCATGGGGAGTGCTCATCAACGCGAGCTTTCGCCGGCCGAACGGCTCGCCTGGCTCCGCTTGATCCGCAGCGAGAACGTCGGGCCGACCACTTTTTTCAAGCTGCTGGAGCATTTCAGCACGGCGGAGGCGGCGCTAGCGGCACTGCCCGAACTCGCCCGGCGCGGCGGCCGGACTAAACCGGTCGCCATCTGTCCCAAAGCGGCGGCCGAGCGCGAGCTGGAAGCGCTCGCGAAGATCGGCGCGCGGCTTCTTGCCTGGGGCGAGCCGGACTATCCCGAAGCGTTGGCCGCGATCGACGACCCGCCGCCCCTGATTGCTGTCCGGGGCCACGCTCACTTGTTGAAGCAGCGCATGGTGGCCATTGTCGGCGCCCGCAACGCCTCCGCCAACGGCCGCCGTTTCGCCCGTCAACTCGCGACCGACCTGGGCCAGAGCGGCCTGGTCGTGATCTCGGGCATGGCCCGCGGCATCGACGCGAGCGCCCATGAGGGCGCGCTCGGGACCGGCACCGTAGCGGTCATGGCCAGCGGGATCGACGTCATATATCCGTCCGAGAACACGGCCCTTTACGAAGAGATCGTGGCCCGCGGCGCAGCCCTTTCCGAGAACCCGCCAGGGTCAGAGCCGCTGGGCCGCTACTTCCCCCGCCGCAACCGGATGATCTCCGGCCTTTCGCTCGGCATCGTGGTGGTCGAGGCAGCGGCCCGATCGGGCTCGCTCATCACCGCGCGTCTGGCGCTGGAGCAAGGGCGTGAAGTCTTCGCCGTGCCGGGCTCGCCGCTCGACCCGCGGTGTCGGGGAACCAACAGCCTGATCCGCCAAGGCGCGGTTCTCACCGAGTCAGCCGAGGACGTGTTGAGCGTTCTGGAAGGCGTGTTGCGCCCACCGCTTGCCGAGCGCAGGCGAATCGTATTCCCCGCGCCGCCAGCGGCCTTGCCGAGCGAGGACGAGCTTGATACGGCCCGTGCCGAGGTGGTGGAAAGACTGAGCCCGGTCCCGACTCCGGTTGACGAAATCTTGCGGCAGTGCCAATTGTCATCTGCCGTGCTATCGACGGTCCTGTTAGAGCTCGAGCTGGCAGGCCGGTTAGAGCGGCACCCCGGCAATCAGGTCTCCTTGTCGTAATCAAACCGCCCACTATCTATCTGTCTGTCTGTCTGTCCGATTTGATCCATCCTATCTGTCACGTCGTCGACCATAGCTGAGCCGTTTCTCCATGAATATCGTCGTCGTTGAATCGCCAGCCAAGGCGAGGACCATCAACAAGTATCTGGGCAAGGATTACACCGTGCTCGCGAGCCTCGGCCACGTGCGTGATCTACCGGCAAAGGAGGGCTCGGTCCGCCCGGACGACGACTTCGCCATGCGCTGGAAGATCGAACGCAAGGCGGAGGGGCTCATCCGCGAGATCTCTCGGGCCTTGAAGGGCGCGGACTGCCTTTACCTCGCCACCGACCCCGACCGCGAGGGGGAGGCGATTTCCTGGCACGTCCGGGAAGTTCTGAACGAGCGCCACGCCCTGGAGAAGGTCGAGGTCAAACGGGTGGTGTTCCACGAGGTCACCCGAGACGCGGTGCTCAAGGCCATGGTCAACCCACGCGAGATCAACCAAGAGTTGGTCGAAGCCTATCTGGCGCGCCGGGCGCTGGATTATCTGGTCGGCTTCACCCTGTCGCCGGTGCTGTGGCGCAAGCTGCCAGGCAGCCGTTCGGCCGGACGGGTGCAGTCGGTGGCGCTTCGGCTCATCTGCGAGCGCGAGGCCGAAATCGAGGTCTTCAAACCACGCGAATACTGGACCGTGGATGCCGACTTTCTGACTCCGTCCGGGGTCAAGCTAAGCACGCGGTTAACCCATTTGAACGGCGAGAAGCTGGACAAATACGCCCTGGCCGATGAGATCGCGGCGCAAGCCGCAGCCGAAGCCATCAAGGCCCGCAGCTTCAAGGTCACGCGGGTCGAGCGCAAGCAAGTGCAGCGCAACCCGCAGCCGCCGTTCACCACATCCACCCTGCAGCAGGAGGCCTCACGGAAGCTTCGCCTGGGCGGCAGACGTACCATGCAGATCGCCCAGCGGCTCTATGAGGGTGCCAATCTCGGCGGCGAAACCGTCGGCCTGATCACCTACATGCGCACCGACAGCGTGACCCTGTCGCGGGAGTCAATCGGCGCCTGTCGGGAGCTGATCGGCCGCGAGTATGGCCCGGCCTACCTGCCAAAATCCCCACGGATTTACAAGACCAAGACCAAAAACGCCCAGGAGGCGCACGAGGCTATTCGTCCGACCGACATCGCAAAACGGCCGGAGGACGTCGCCCGCTGGCTCGACCGGGACGAGCACAGCCTCTACGAGCTGATCTGGCGACGCACGGTGGCGAGCGGAATGAAAAGCGCCGTCCTGAACCAAGTCGCGGTCGACGTCGCGTCGCCCGACGGCAACGTGGCCCTGCGCGCCACCGGCTCGGTGGTCGTCTTCGACGGCTTTCTCAGGCTCTACCAGGAAGACCGCGACGACCCGGCGGAGGACGAGGAGTACGAGCGCGTCCTGCCCGATGTGGCCGACGACGACGCCCTCGACCGCAGAGCAGTCCGTCCCGGGCAGCACTTCACCCAGCCGCTGCCGCGCTACACCGAAGCGAGCCTGGTCAAGCGCCTGGAAGAGCTGGGCATCGGCCGCCCGTCGACCTACGCCTCCATCCTCCAAGTCCTCCAGGACCGTGGATACGTGCGGCTGGAGCGCCGGCGTCTTGTGCCGGAGGATCGCGGTCGCCTGGTCACCGTTTTTCTCACCAGTTTCTTCAATCGCTATGTGCAGTACAACTTCACCGCGGAACTCGAAGACCAGCTCGACGACATTTCGGGTGGTCGCGTCAACTGGAAGACGGTGCTCACGGACTTCTGGGTCGCGTTCAGCCGCGCCGTCGACGAGATCCGCGATCTGGGTTTCAAGGAGATACTGGAGACCCTCGACGCCGAGCTTGGCCCCCATTTCTTTCCCGACGAGGGCTCCGACAGGAATCCCCGGGCCTGCCCGACCTGTGAGAACGGGAGACTGAGCTTAAAACTGGGTAAGTTTGGTGCCTTCATCGGCTGCTCGAACTTTCCCGAGTGTCGCTACACGAGACCGCTTACCGTCGACACGGATGCCGATGCGGCGGAGCGCTCAACCGAAACCGAGCGTCTCATCGGCACGGATCCGGTGAGCGGCAAGGCCGTGACAGTACGCAAGGGACCTTACGGCCCCTACCTGCAGCTCGACGAGGCCGACGGCAAGCCCAAACGTGTCTCGCTGTCGAAGGGCATGGATCCAGCAGGACTCGACCTGGACACCGCGCTCCGTCTACTAACGCTGCCGCGCAAAGTGGGGATCCATCCGGAATCCGGCAAATCGATCACCGCCGGCATCGGCCGGTTCGGACCCTATCTGAAACACGACCGCACTTTCCGATCGCTCGAGTCCGTGGATGAGGTCCTGACTATCGGCCTCAATCGCGCCGTGACACTCCTGAACGAGCAGAAGGATCAGGGCGGGAGCACGCAGCTGCGCGAGATTGGGCCCCATCCCGAGGACGGCAAGCCGGTGCGCATTCTCAAAGGCCGCTACGGTCCCTATATCAACCATGGCGACGTCAATGCCCCTCTGCCCAAGAGCAAGTCCATTGACGACATCACCATGGAGGAGGCCCTTGACCTAATCGCGGCGCGTAAGGCCAAGTTAAAGTCCAAGACAGGCACCAAATGGGATCGACGCCGCGCGCGCAAGGCCGGCGCGGCGAAAGCCAAGAGAACGGACACGCCCGTTTCCTCTTCGGGCGAGTAAGTGCGCCTTTTCAAAGCTCGACGAAATCCGTCGGTGATCAAAACCGCCGCAAGACCGTGCCGCTGCTGAGCAAGGAGGCCGTCCTGGCGTTTATCCGGGAGAGCCCGTCGCGCGTCGGCAAGCGTGAGATCACCCGCGCTCTTCGCCTCTCGGGCTCCGACCGCGCCGCCCTTGCGGCATTGTTGAACGAGCTCGAAGCAGAGGGCCTCGTGGAACGCGGAGCGGGCGGCGGGCGGGGCCGCCGGTTTGCTCCGTGGGGCGCACTGCCCCAGGTTGCCGTCGTCGAGGTCACAGGCACCGACGCCGACGGCGAAGTCATGGCCCGGCCGGTTGCCTGGCGCGGGACTGGCGAACCGCCACGGATCTACATGGCCGCGGACCGCCGGGGTGGGCCGGCGTTGGGTCCCGGTGATCGGGTGCTGGCACGGCTTCACCGCATCGATGACACGGTGTATGAGGCCCGCACCATCCGCCGGATCGGCCCCGCGCCTGCACGGGTTCTGGGAGTCTATCATCCGGCCAGAGGCGGCGGCCGCGTGCAGCCCACCAACCACCGCCACAAAAGAGAGCTTACCATCGCGCCCGGCGATGACGGGGGTGCGCAGCCGGGCGAGCTAGTGCTGACCGAGCCCCTGCCCGGCCATCGCTCGGGCCTGCGCCAAGCACGGGTGGTGAAGCGACTCGGCGATGCGAGCGGTCCCCGATCGCTCAGCCTCATCGCCATCCATGACCACGGCATCCCGACCGAGTTCTCGGAAGCCGCGCTCGCCCAGGCGGCTGCGGCCCAGTCGGCATCAGCGGCGGACCGCGTGGATCTCCGCCATTTGCCCCTCGTCACCATCGACGAGGTCGACGCCCGCGACTTCGACGACGCCGTGTGGGCCGAGGCCACCGACGATCCGAAAAATCCTGGTGGCTGGCACCTGGTTGTTGCCATCGCAGACGTCGCTTGGTACGTGCGGCCGGGGGACTCCCTCGATCAGGTCGCCTATGAGCGGGGCAACTCGGTCTACTTCCCGGACCGGGTGGTTCCCATGCTGCCGGAAGCTCTGTCCAATGCTCTGTGCGCGCTCAAGCCCGACGCGGACCGGCCGTGCCTCGCCGTCCATCTGTGGATTGACGGGGAAGGCCGGATGCTCAAGCATCGAATCGAACGGGCGGTCATGCGCTCGACGGCGCGGCTTAGCTACGGCCAAGTCCAGGCCGCCCGCGACGGCTGTCCGGACGCCGTCACCGAACCGTTGCTGAAGACCGGGATCGCGCCGCTTTACGGCGCCTACGCCGCCCTCGAAAAGGCACGCCAGCGGCGCGGCGCGCTTGACATCGAGTTACCGGAACGCCGCGTCGTGGTCCGCGCCGATGGGCGGATATCCTGCATAGAGCGGCGCCTCCGCCTCGACAGCCATCGGCTCATCGAGGAGTTCATGATCGCCGCCAACGTCGCCGCCGCCGAGATCCTGGAACGGCACCGTCAGCCCTTAATGTATCGGATCCACGACGCCCCGGATCCGGGCAAGGTCGAGGCGCTCAGCCAGGTTCTCGCCGGCCTCGGCTATCGACTCGCCAAGGGCCGGGTCCCGGAACCCAGACAGTTCAACCATATCCTCCGCAAAGTCGTAAGCAGCCCAGAGGTCCATCTGGTCAACGAGCTGATTCTAAGGAGCCAAGCCCGGGCGGTTTACAGCGCGGAGAATATCGGCCATTTCGGCTTGGCGCTCCGGCGCTACGCCCACTTCACCTCGCCGATCCGGCGCTACGCCGACCTTCTGGTCCACCGGGCGCTGATTACCAGCCTGGACCTAGGTGCCGGCGGGCTCAGCCCGGACGCCGAGGCGATGTCCACGGCCGTGGCCGAACATATTTCCATGACCGAGCGCCGCGCCGTAGCCGCCGAGAGGGACGTCTGCGATCGCTACACCGCCCAGCTTCTTACCGCCCATATCGGTGCCACCTTCCACGGCCGTATCTCTGGCGTGGCCCGATTCGGCCTGTTTGTCACGCTGGACGAAACCGGTGCCGAGGGCTTGGTGCCGGTCGGCACGCTGGCCGCCGATGCTTGGCGACATGACGCGCGCAGCCACCGTCTGGTCGGGCGCCGGTCCGGCCGGGCCTACACCCTCGGCGATGCGGTCGAGCTGCGCCTCGTCGAGGCCGAGCCGATAACCGGCGGTCTGATCTTCCATCTGCTGAACAGTGGGACCACATGGAACCAGACGGCACGGCGCACGGGCCGAAAGAAAGCGCCCGATAAGCGGCGAAGACGCCGGCGCTGATCGGCCGGCTTGGCACTTCGCTTGTTACTATAGAAGGATGAGTCGTTCTTCACTCTGCGCAACCGGACAGATGGGCAACGGTTTGGACCGGGGATATGGACCACGCCTCGACCCTTTGCCTAGGGCTGTGTTGCGGGTTGGGTTCGCACCCCCGCCCTGGTTTTGCGCCGCGTCCGGTTTGGTCGATAATGTCGAGCTCGACCGAAAAACGCGCCGATGACCCGATCCGATCCCGAAGGATTCGGCGCATGTTCCGCGCGCCGGCTGCGCCCGATGCCCAGGCGTAACGTAACGCTGCCCGGTCCGCATCTTGGCGACGGCAGATCGCCTCCGTGCTATGTCAAAGCGCATAAGACCTACCGTGACTTCGACCGAGCACTCAGGGCATGCAGGCATCTGGCTTTCGTCGGCCATAGCCCTTACCTTAATGCTGCTACCCCGAG
Source organism: Pseudomonadota bacterium (assembly GCA_022571365.1). Lineage (GTDB taxonomy): Bacteria > Pseudomonadota > Alphaproteobacteria > JACZXZ01. The sequence continues at coordinate 19,906 of JACZXZ010000010.1, forward strand.
TCAAAGGAGTCATCGTTGCGTTGCACTGGGCTCTTGATCGCAGGGATGCATAAACACGGTCCGGTGATACCGGAGCGCCTCATGGCGCCTGGGTTCTCAGTTTGTCGTCTGCGCGCGGCAAGCCTAGCCCTGACGGCTGCTACGCTTCTGCTGACGGCCGCATGCGCGCAGATCCTCGAATCGCGGTACAAATCCTCGGATGCGGCGACGCAGTTCTTCGCAACCGGCTACGAGCACATTGCCGAGAGATACATCGAGCCGGTACCGATCGACAGGTTGGCGATCGATGGGCTGAAGGGCCTGGAGACACTCGAACCGGCAATCAGCGTGAGACGGACGGACGGTTTGGTGCGGCTCGTCCTCAATGACGCCGTGGTCGCGGAGTTTGCCGCACCCGGGGACAGCGATCCCGAGGCTTGGGCGTCGCTTACCGTTGCCGCCCTGAAGGCGAGCCGGGTAGCCTCGCCCTCGCTGAAAGACGCGGCGGTGGAAGATCTGTACGAGGCGATGTTCGACAGAATAATGTCAGGACTGGACCAACACTCGCGCTACGCCAGCGCCGAGGCGGCCCAGAAACAACGGGCCGCGCGCGAGGGTTTCGGCGGTATCGGAATCCGACTTCGCATGACCGAGCACGCGGCCGAAGTCTTGTCAGTTCTGCCAGACACTCCCGCCGCGCGCGCCGGACTCCAGATCCACGACCGAATTACCCACATCGACCATACTCCGGTTGCCGGCCTCACCATCGGCCAAGTGATCAAATGGTTGCGTGGACCGGTCGACACGAAGGTACATCTTGGGTTGAGACGCGAAGGCCAGGCCGATCCGCTCGAGGTTTGGCTCAAACGAGCCCGCATTGTGCCACCGTCCGTGAGCTACCGCCCCGATGGCAATATCGCGTACATCCGCGTCATGAGCTTCAACCGGCAGACCGCCCCGGACCTGGCCCAGGCATTGGCAAAAGCACGGCGTGAGATCGGGGAGGAGATTCAGGGCGTGATATTGGATCTGCGCGGCAATCCGGGCGGCTTGCTGGACCAGGCGGTCGACGTGTCCGACATCTTCCTGGCGCGCGGCCAGATCGTTGCGACGCGCGGCCGCCATCCCGACAGCGTCCAACTTTACGAAGCGAGCGACCCTGACCTTGCTGTCGGATTGTCCCTTGTCGTTCTGATCGACGGCCGTTCGGCCTCAGCCGCGGAAATTGTCGCCGCCGCCCTCCAGGACCGGGGGCGCGCGGTCATCATCGGCACGAACTCTTACGGCAAGGGAACGGTGCAGACCGTGCTCCGGATGCCCAACGACGGCGAGCTTGTGCTCACATGGTCCCGCATCTACGCTCCCTCGGGCTATGCGCTACACCACCTCGGCATCCTGCCCAATATTTGTACCAGCGGCGTCGTGGACAACGCCGCGGACCTCATCGAGACCGTGCGTGAGGGTCGGATGGAAATGTCCGAAATGACGGCCCGATGGCGTTCGATCGAATTCCCGGACGATTTCACCATCGATGTCTTGCGCGCCGCCTGCCCGTCCGAGAGCAGCAACCCGGACATCGACTTGGAGGTGGCCGAGCGGTTGTTGGTGGACCAGGCGCTTTATCATCGCGTCCTCGTGTTGTCCCGACCTGAAGTCGCGACTCGCTAGCTTGTTATTGGAACCGTGAGATGAAGCGCTCCTCCGCTTCCCCGCGGAGCACACGGGCGGAACGCCGGTGCGCGGGCTCAGACGGTCCTCGCTCCGCGACATACCGCCTGCCGGGCTTGACAGCCCGCGCAACGCCTATATGTTCCTGCCGTCGAGCAAGCAGAGATCCAAAGCGGAACGCGCCATGGCCAAGTCCAGCTCTATCCAAATCAAGCTCGTGAGCACCGCGGACACCGGATACTATTACGTGACCAAGAAAAACCCGAGGAAAACGACCGGCAAGCTTGAATTCCGGAAGTACGATCCGGTCGTCCGCAAGCACGTCCTGTTCAAGGAAGCCAAGATCAAATAGCCCACTGTGAGGCGAGCGGCCGCCTTCGGGCGGCTTTTTCTGCTCCGTGTGTGCCACCCCGGAGCGCTTCCGGTAATCCCGGACACCGCACGCGCTAAGCTTCCGGCGCCAGCCTGACTTCTCCGGCGCGATATCGGACACGGCGGGGTCCTCGATTCAGGGCGCCCGCCCGGAGATTTCGGGCAACTGGACATCCATGAGAAATAGAGCCTGTTCCGACAATATGACGCGGCCACGTCCGGCTATTGAAAATGGCGCTGGTGCCCTCGGGTTAATTTTTGGCTAGGCACCACGTAGAAAGACAACCCGCCCGGTCGACCAACAACGCTTGACGGCGGGTTGGGAGCAAAGGGAAAGTCGAACATGGGAGTCGACGCCGCCTAGCAATACCGACACAGCCCGTCCATAGTACAAGTCATCCCGCGGGCCACCCCCGGACTCGGGGCTTGGCGTTATGGCCACCCGGCGGACATCCTGGGCGGCGATCGAGGCGGATGGATGTTCGGATCATGCGAATAGGCATCGACATCGGCGGCACCAAGATCGAAGCCGTGGCGCTCGACCAGACGGGCCGCGAGCTGGTGCGCCAGCGTACAGCGACGCCGGTGGGCGATTACCCGGGCACCGTCCGTACTGTTACCGAACTGGTCATTGGCATCGAGGCAGAGCTCGACCGGCGAGCCAGTGTGGGCGTCGGCATACCGGGGTCAATTTCGCCCGCCTCAGGGCTCGTGAAAAACGCCAACTCAGTATGGCTGATCGGCCGACCCTTCGACCGTGATCTCTCCGAAGCCCTTGGACGTCCGGTGCGGCTCGCCAACGACGCCAACTGTCTTGCGCTGTCTGAGGCGGTCGACGGCGCGGCCGTGGGAACGGACGTGGTTTTCAGCGCGATACTGGGAACAGGCGTCGGCGGCGGGATCGTCGTCAACGGTAAAGTGCTTACGGGGAGAGAGGCGATCGCCGGCGAGTGGGGGCACAATCCCCTGCCTTGGCCGCGAGACGAGGAGCGTCCGGGCTTCAAATGCTTTTGCGGGCTCTCAGGCTGCATCGAAACCTTTCTTTCAGGCCCCGGCTTCGCCCGCGACCACCAAGCCCACAGCGGACACCGTCTTGAGCCGGCGGAAATCGTTCAGTTGGCCGACGCGAATGATGCCCAGGCCAAGGCGGCGATGAAGCGCTATGAGGACCGGCTTGCCCGTGCTCTTGCCACCGTGATCAACTTCCTCGATCCCGACGTCATTGTGCTCGGCGGCGGCATGTCCAACGTCGGCCGGCTTTACCGCAACGTGCCGCGGATTTGGACGCGCTACGTATTTTCCGATCGGGTGGACACGCCGCTCGTGCCGCCCCGCCATGGCGATTCCAGTGGCGTGCGCGGCGCTGCCTGGCTGTGGTCGCCTGAGGAAAATCCGAACCGGTAAGGTTTCTGCCAATGGCCGCCCTTTGCCGCGACTGCAGCACCCCCATCCAACCACGGGATGTTACAGGCCGCTGTCCGGCCTGTGGCTCGCCCCGCATTTTGAGCCATCCGGAACTCGACACACTCGCCATCGCCCATGTCGATTGCGACGCTTTCTACGCCAGCGTCGAAAAGCGCGATAACCCTACCCTCGTCGACCGCCCGGTGATCATTGGCAGCAGGCGGCGCGGCGTTGTCATGACCTGCTGTTATGTTGCGCGCATGTATGGGATAGGCTCGGCCATGCCCATGTTCAAGGCGCTTAAACGGTGTCCTGAAGCCGTCGTCCTGTCGCCCGATATGAAGAAATACCAAGCTGCCAGCCGACAGGTTCGGGTACTCATGCTGGACGTCACACCACTGGTCGAGCCGGTTTCCATCGACGAGGCCTTCCTTGATCTCACCGGTACCGAGCGCTTGCACAAGGGTAGCCCGGCACGGACCCTGATACGGCTCGCTCAAGCCATCGAGCGGGAACTCGGCCTCACCGTGTCCATCGGTCTCAGCTACAACAAGTTCCTCGCCAAGATCGCCTCGGCCCTGGACAAGCCCAGGGGCTTCGCTGTGATCGGCCGCGCCGAGGTTCTCGAATTCCTGAGGCCCAAGCCGGTGAGCCTGATTTGGGGTGTGGGTGCCGCCCTGCAGCGCCGTCTGATTCGCGACGGCATAACCACCATCGGCCAGCTCAGAAACCTTGAGGAAGTGGAGCTCGTCGCCCGTTATGGCACCATAGGGCGCCGCCTTGCTCGCTTCTCGCGGGGCGAGGATGACCGACGGGTCACCCCCGATGTCCCGGCCAAGAGCATCTCGGCAGAAACAACCTTGGAGCAGGACATCGCTGCGCTGGACGGCCTCAAACGTGTGCTGTGGCCGCTATGCGAGCGGGTGGCCAAGCGTCTCAAGCACGGCACCGTCGCCGGGCGGGTCGTCACGCTCAAGTTGAAGACCACGGATTTCAAGCTGCGGACCCGCAGCCAACGCCTCGCCACGCCAACTCAATTGGCCGAGGTCTTGTACCGTTCGGCTCTGTGGCTCCTGGAGCGCGAGGCCGACGGGACGGCGTTCCGTCTTCTCGGCGTCGGCGCCGGCACCCTGACTCCGGCGGCGCAGGCCGAGATGCCCGACCTCCTAGATCCCGCGACCGAGCGCGGAGCTCAGACCGAACGGATAATCGACGAGGTGCGCGCCAAGCTGGGCGACGCCGCCATCCAAAAGGGGCGCAGTCTTTTGGCCATCGGCCCGATCCCCGCCGCCCCGTCGGGACAGCGCGGCCGGCGGCACCGGTAATGGAAGGGAGGGCTGGGGATCGCTCGGGGCAGGCCCGGCGACCCCGGTGACAAGTGGAATCGACAGCGGACGCCTCCGCCGTTGATGGGAGAAGATCGTGGACGTGGGGTTGGGGCAGTTGTAACGGTGGGAGATCCCGGCAAGAGCGCCGATCATAGCGCGAGCAACGGGAGATTGTTTTGGCGGGAAAGCGCGGAGCGGCCCCAGCACTTGAGCTTGTCAGCAATCCGGCCTGGACAGCGCTTCGATCGGTTCCAGTTGGGCGTTGATTGTGAAGTCGCCGTAGTCGAACACCATGTCTCGGGCGACGCCATTATCCAAGAGACGGACGCTCATTTCGTATCTGGGCTCGGGCTCGTTGCTGTCGACCGGGAAAAAGGCGAGTCGCATACGCCACGACAGGCGGTTGACAATCGGCTCGAAATCCAGTCCGGGCTCCGGTGGAATCGGCCGGCCGATGACCGCGTTGACTTCGAAGGCCCCGTCGAGGGTTGCGCCGTCAAAGACAATACGCCACACCCTGTCGTCGCCGGCCACGGCCCCATCGATGAGCTGTTGGATGTGTTCGGTGGGGAATATGGCGCCGGCCGGCAACGCCAAGCGCAACGGCTCCGGCCGGGAGAACACCGCCTTGCCGGCCTGGCCCTTGCCCTTTAGATCGGCTCTGCCGCGCAGTTCCTCAAACAACTTGCCGTCGCGCAGGTCGCGCACACTGAACCGATAGTTCAGGCCGTCCTTGGACTCCCAGCTGGCAAAATTGGTGTCGGCTTCGATTTCGGGCCCTTCCGTTTTAAGAAGACGCAACACCGTCCGCTGCTTCGCAGTCCAGCCGTCGCAAGTCTCCTCCCATTCCAGGAACAGGACGCCGTGCGCGGCGACGATGCCGCTCGCCATGCTCGCCCTTCCCAGGCTCAGGGAATAAAGCGCCCGGTGAGGGGTCAACTCGGCACTTTCCGAGACGGCCGGCAAGCCCCAGATCAGACAGACGAGAGCGGCAAATGAGACGCCGCGCCACAGGCTCATGCGGCAACTCCTGACTCGCGGGCGATTGGCCCCGCAGCGGGCGTCATTATGGCATGCCTTAGGGCCGATCTAGTCACTTAACTTTTTCGCCCGTGAAAACTTTACTTTATCCAGCACGCTTATCACCCCTGCCGCCAGGCCAATAGCTATAACCGAGCATCGACCAGTGGATGATGCGTGGTGGGGCGTTACGCGGATCGTGGACTTCCAGAGCGGCGGATGATCGACAGCGGCGAAGCTCAGAGCCTCAGCCTAGATTCTCCTCCTCTAGGCCAGCGCCCTCCAGCTTGTACTTGGTCGGACGGGCCGGGGCGGTGCAAGGCGGCGTACTGAGCTCCGCCGGACACAAGCGGATTGGCCAAGCGTCGGGCACGCCGGCGGTGGCAAGCCGTTTCCGTAAGGCGTCCACTTTCCTCGGCTCATACGGACCAGCGACCACCCGGTAATAGATCTTGCCATCGACGCGCGCGGGAACTACGTCGGCATCGATGCCATCATGGGACTTGGCCGCCCGGTCGGCGTGGGCTTGGCTCGCGAAGCTGCCAACCACCAGATACAACGAGCCCTCACGCTCGACCACCGGGGAAATTTTCAAACTCTTCGCGAAGATAATCCCTGGAGCGATTGCTGGGGCAACTTCCGGAGAATAATCCGACGTCGTGGCGTCGCCAGACGGTGCCGACGAAGCGTCTTCCGACTCCCTCTCCGCAACCGCCACGGTCTTGGACTTCCAGAAGGGCGAGGCAGCAACTGCGGCGGACTCAGGCACGGTTGTCATGGTTTTCAGTGCTTCAGGAGACCCGGTTTCGCTGTCTCCCACCGTGTTCTCGGCCACCATCGTCCCAGGCTCTTCCGCAGGATAATCGCGACAGATTTCCGCCCTTTTGACGGCGCGCCAGAGAGCGCAGTCCTTTTCTGCGACTGCCGATATGGCATGGTCGCTTGGGCTTTTGCCCGTGGCGACGTAGCTGGCACCATCGATGAGCAGGGAAGCGATCTGAAAGGCAGGCGGCAAACCACAGCCGACCAGCAGCAGTGGCAACGCCCAGACCCAAATGAATCTCACGGGTCTCTTCCCCTCACAACCTAAACACAGACCAATTAGAAGTTATTAATCAAGAACATTGCTCTAATTTCTCAGAGATGGCAACTAAATACTTGGGGGTATCTGAGTGAAGGTGTCAAAATCTTCACGGTGGTGCAATAAACCGAAGTAGGCGACGTGCATCTCTGCCCCACCTATCAGCATCCTTGTCAGCCCGGCAGTTTCATCCGCAGTTCTCATTGCAGCCTGCAAGTCAAGGACAATATTCGGCGCGAGGATCCCTTAACGTCTCCAGGCTTCCTTTACCCATCGCCCGACTGCTTTTCAGGAGGCAGCGCAAGCTTGATATGAAGCTCGCGGAGCCTTTCAGGAGGTACCGGCGCCGGCGCCAGCATCAACAGATCCTGCGCCTGCTGGTTCATGGGAAATGCGACCACTTCGCGAATGTTGGATTCATCAGCCAGCAGCATGACGATGCGATCGATGCCAGGGGCCGAGCCGCCGTGAGGCGGAGCACCAAATTTGAGTGCATTAAGCAGGCCGCCGAATTGCGCCTCCACTTCATTGCGGTCGTAGCCGGCGATAGCAAAGGCCTTGTACATGACCTCGGGCAGATGGTTGCGGATGGCGCCGCTCGACAGCTCGACGCCGTTACAGACGATATCGTACTGGAAGGCCTTGATGGTCAGCGGATCCTGGGTCTTGAGCGCCTCGAGCCCACCCTGTGGCATGGAGAAAGGGTTGTGGTTAAAGGTGATCCGCCCGGTTTCCTCGTCGCGCTCAAACATGGGATAGTCGACGACCCAGCAGAAGCGGAAAGCGTCCTGTTCGATCAGGCCGAGCTCCTCGCCCAATTTCTTGCGCACCACGGCCGAGAACGTCCGTGCGGTTGCCAGCTTATCGCAGATGAAGAACACCGCGTCGCCCTCGCCCACTCTGGCCTGCTCTCGGATGGTCTGGAGCCGGTCGCTGTCGAGAAATTTGGCGATCGGACCCTTACCTGCACCACCATTGCCGTCGCCGTCGGCGCCTGGAGCAAAAATGATGTAGCCCAGGCCTGGAGCGCCTTCCGCGCGTGCCCAGTCGTTCAGTTTGTCGAAGAAGCTGCGTGGCCGATCGGCCGCTCCTGGAGCTGGCACGGCGCGGACCACCGCCCCCTTCCCCACTGCGCCAGCGAACATCTTGAAATCCGAGCCGCGGAACGCGTCTGTCACCTCGGCGATCAATAGGGGGTTACGCAAGTCTGGCTTATCGGTGCCATAGTTCAGCATGGCCGTCTCGAACGGGATGCGCGGAAAAGGCGGCTTGGTGACCTTGCGCCCGCCGCCGAACTCCTCGAAGACGCCGGCCAAGATCGGCTCCAGCGCGGCGAAAACGTCCCCCTGGGTCACGAAGGACATCTCGAAGTCGAGCTGGTAGAACTCGCCCGGCGAGCGGTCGGCACGAGCGTCCTCGTCGCGGAAGCAGGGCGCAATCTGGAAGTAGCGGTCGAAACCGGCGATCATCAACAGCTGCTTGAACTGTTGCGGCGCCTGAGGCAGGGCGTAGAACCGGCCCGGATGGTGGCGACTCGGCACCAGGTAGTCCCGTGCGCCCTCGGGCGAGCTCGAGGTCAGGATCGGCGTCTGGAACTCGGTAAAGCCAGCTTCGATCATGCGCCGACGAATACTGGCGATGGTTTGACTGCGGAGCATGATCTTCCTGTGCATCCTTTCGCGCCGCAGGTCGAGAAAGCGGTAGCGCAGGCGCATCTCCTCGCTGTCGTCGGCATCGGTATTGACCTGGAACGGCAACATCTCGCACGGCGACAGGACCTGGAAGTCAGTGATCCTCAGCTCGACCTTTCCGGTCGGCAGCTTGAGGTTAACCGTATCGGGCGTGCGCGCCACAACCGTGCCGGTCACAGTCACGACGGAGTCGAGCCGGGTTGCCTGAACCGCCTCGAACAGCGGGCTCGACACATCGATTACGCACTGGGTCAAGCCGTAGTGGTCACGGAGGTCGATGAACAGTAGGTTGCCGTGGTCGCGCTTGCGATGGAGCCAGCCGGAGAGCCGGACCGTCTCGCCCGTGTGATCCGGTCGCAATTCTCCGCAGGTGTGAGTGCGATAGGGATGCATCGGCGCGCCTCCAGGTGCAGGTCCAAAAAGTCGTTCGTCCGGGGTTATCCGAAGAAGCTTGCGCTGAAAGAGTTCACAGCGAGCAGACGGCGGAACTCGGATGATCCTTCACAGTAATGCAAGAAGCTAGCGCAGGAGTCGAGCCTTGACTTGATGGGTGGAATTACGATCAGGCAGGAAGGTGAAAGGTGCGGCCCCAGCTCCTAGCTTGAAGTCAGAGTTTCCGTCCAGGCACAAAAAAAGCCCGTCCCCGAAGGGACGGGCAGTTCTCATTTCAATCTTGCTGCTCGGGCGCTCGATATAGCTTTCCGACTTAACACAGAAGTCGCGGCATCACGGCGTCATGCTCTGCACAGCAACATGAGCCGGCTGCCAAAGGTGGCCGGACGGATTGCGGCGGCGCCGACAGGGCTGCTTAATCACGCTGGAACAAGCGAGCGGCAGGCGGAATGCGCTTCATGGTCAGGTCAAAGCCCCAGTATGGCTTTCACCACCGCGCCAACGATCCCCGGCACGGCCTCTTTCACATCGTCCGAGATTGCCTGCTCGACTGCCGCCCGGACTTCGTGGGCCCGGAACGCCTTAACACCCTCGGCCTTGTAGGAGGCTTTCAGCCCGTTCGGCATCTCGAAGTCGAGACTGATGGTCTCCTGTTCCTTGCCCCCCACAATCAGCACGTGCGACGGCCGGCCCTCCTCGTCGAAGGATATTTCGGCTTTGTTGATCCCGGCGTAACCCTGCGGGTTCCAGGGCAGCGCCCCGGCACAGGCCGAGAGAACTAGGGCGGCGAAGGTGCCGCAAGCAAGGGCGCGGATCATCGGATGGCCTCCCTGGTTATGAGCCGCAGGACGATGTTAACGCCGGCCAGCACGGCCGCCACGATCTCGGCCTGAACCTCTGGTGTGAGCCCTACATCAACGCCAGCGATTACGGCTACCGTTGCAGCAAAAGCCACGAGGTTGGCCCAGATCGTCTTAGATGCGTACCAAGGTTTCGATTCCACGATTTACTCCTTCCTTGCTTCGCCGAAGCGAAGCCTTGGCTTCGCGAAGGCAAGCACATATGTGCGGTAGTTGAAAATGAATTGGGCGGCCGTTCCGCCGCCCTTGGCTGTGTTGTAGTGATCCTTCCAGTATCGGCCCAGGCCGTCGATGTTCTCAGGCGGCGGGAGCGGCTCCGGCACCCGCCAGTAGATCAGCCGCGCCACCGCCGTAGCATAGCCTAGGTTCCAGGTCAGCTGTCCGACCCGATCGCCGGCCGGTGCCATCAACCCTTCGACAATCTCCGCACACCTCGGATGGCGGCTCAGAAAGTTGTCCCAGACATCAAGGGCGGTTGCGGGTTCTATTTGGTAGACGGAAAGGGCGATGCCGCCGTGCATTTGTCGCAGATGCCGAAGGCCGGACTCTTGAAGGGCGGTTCCGATCAGCAGGTTCTCCGCCGCCTCTGTCCATAGACGCCGATCCCAATTCTGCAAGTGGATCAGAGATGGCCGGACGACGAGCTCGCGGAAGTCACCTACGTCCAGCATGGTCCTGCATTCGGTCCTTGCGGCGCCAAGTGCCGCTCTCAATGGTTGCCATGCCCCCAAAGCACGGCCCAGAAGGCGGCTAGCGCCCCGGTGATAACCAGTCCGATCACCGTGGTCACGATGGTCAGCCGCGCCTTGGTCCCAATCTTGCCCTCAAGGAGACGGCGCTTCCGCAGCCAGGCGAAGTCTTGCTGGACCTCGATGATGCTGTCGGACCCGGACATATCTACTCCGAGCTTGGTGAAGGTCTCCTGGACCGCGCACCGGGCCGCCTCGCGGGCGACGCGCTTGACTTCCTGCTCGGTCATCCCGTCCTCCGCAGTGGAACGGAGGATGGAGACATGAGCCCCGTCTCGCAGATGGCGGTTGCCCGCAGCATGGCGGCGAATCCTGTCGGGCGGACTCCATCGCGTACCCAGAACTGCACCATCCCGATTACTTGTCCCGCGTGGTCAAACACAGGCGCTCCACTCATGCCGCCCGCTACGCTCAGCTGCACCACCGCCTGGCTGCGACTAAAGCCGGGTCTCGGCTGGGGTATGCTCAGAGTTGCCACATAGCCGAAGGAAGAGACCCAGAGCAGCCGAGCCGGATGGCCGACGGCCACGATGGGCTGGCCTGTTCGGATCGGGCCGCAGGAAAGCGACGCGGCGGCATAGCCAGGCGGCACCGAGACCGAAACAACTGCAATGTCTAAACGCGGGTTCGCCCAGGTTACGGCCCCCCCAAGAACCTCTCCATCTCTGAACAGAACGGAGACGGTCGACCCAAGCGCCCCGCCCTGCATCTCCCCGTGCGCAACGGTGATGACCCTGCCTTCATCGAGCACCCATCCGGTAACGAAGCGCCCGGTGGCGCGCTGTATGTAGACTACGCTTCGGGAGAGAGCCTCGACATCGGGTCTTTGGACCTGCGTTTGGCATCCCGCCAGCAATAAAAACGCCGCCACAAGGGCGACGGCCAAGAGGCAACCAAGGAGTCGAAGCATTTACACTGGCCTTCCCGCGATGCGGCCAGCCCTACCGGCTTGGCCCCTCATGGCGTCGAGCATATCGTTGAGCGCCGTCACAACATCGGCCACGGTCGAGACGTTCGAGAGCCTCGCCTTGACCTCCGCCAGCGCCGCGTCCAGCTCAGCGCCGGGGTCTTTTAACGCCTCTACCTGCAACGCATCCGCCTCGGCCTGAACCGCGTCGAGATCGGCTTGGTTGGGCTTCGGCCCAAGCTTAGCGGTGTTCCAGACCTCGATGACCGGCCCCTGCCCGTCGCTGTTGTCAACGAGCAGGAAATCGCTCTCGACAGGTGTGATACTGCGGGCTTCAAGGATTGCGATGATGTTCCAATACATCTAGGTGGCTCCTATGCGGAAGACTTGGAAGAAAGTCTGGTTGTTGCCGCCGTAGATACTGCGGTCTGAGCCGTGGGTGTGGTACGTGAAGTGCTCCAGGTAATCAGTGGAGCCGTTCATATTGACTAGCACGACGGCAAGAGTAGGACCTTCGCCCGTAGCGCCCATGTAGTGCTGCATATTGGCATCTATAGCGCCGTTCCTCTTGATCCGGCTGTCCAACCGTTTACCGCTGGCAAGGCCGAGGATCGACACCGCAGCTATGACGAGGTAGAGCCCAGCCTTTGTCGGCGTGTAGCGGAAGTTCGTCGTCGGGTCATAGTCGCCACGCGGGTCGGAGACTTCGTTGCTGTGTTGTACTTTCGTCTCGGTGGCGTGGGCAACGCCGGTTTGATCGGCCCCGCCTCGGTTGGCTCGGAAATAGTATGGCAGAACGTCGCCAACATTCGTGATCTGCGAGCCGTCCGCTGCCGGATAGCCGGTGGCGTCCATCTGTGGCACGTCCCCATCGGCAACGCCGACGTTCTCGACCGCAGCCGTGCCGAGGCCCAGGTTCGTGCGCGCGGTGGGCACGTCCGCCACGTCCGACAGGTTGTTGGCGGCGAGCAAGTCACCTGTTCCTGTGCCGTCGTCGCCCGAACGTATGAAGTGGATAAAGACCTTGTCGGTGTCAGTAAGGGAGCCGTTACCGGCGACATGAGCAACCGGAATTTGCAGCCAGATGCCGTTGTCAGTGATGGCCCCGTTGATGGAATAGATAACGAAGGTGGCGGGCGTGCCGCTTAGGCGAATGACGATAGTGCCACGGGGACTATGGTTGCTGTCGTCCCAGGTGACGATGAAGGCCGAAACATCGGGGTTGCCTACGTCGGCTATCTTGGCCGAAATGGCGATCTGAGTAACAGCCGACAGGGTTGCGTTGTTGAGCCTGACATCGCCCGTGCCAGGGTCGCCCATGCTGACGGAGCTATCGAACAGCCACTTGTAGGCCACCGCGCCTGCCGCTGCCTCGGCATCTGTCTTGCTGGTAGCCGCATTTGTCTCTGAGGACGCCGCAGCCGACTCCGAGGATGCAGCCGCTGTAGCTGAAGCTGCCGCAGCTGACTCCGAGGATGAAGCCGCTGTAGCTGAAGCTGCCGCAGCCGATTCCGAGGAGGCAGCCGCTGACTCCGAGGATGCAGCCGCTGACTCCGAGGATGCAGCCGCGTCTGCCGCAGCTTGGGTGGCTGGATTAACAGCATCGGGATCACCGGCAGTTAATTGGAGAGCAGTCCCTCCGGCGTTCCACTTGAAGCCCTTGTCGGCCCCAGGCTCCGGGAAGTCGATGTTCGAGAGTGCCGAGGTTGCCTTCAGCTTGACGGTCCGGTCGATCTGTTCCTGAAGTTGCTGGTCAGCCATCGTGCCGCGATCCAGCGCATCCTCGTGGGACTGGGCCGGAAATTGTCCGCCCTCGGGGTAGTCGGTCCCCTGCGTCAAGGGCACCACCCGCTTGATGGTGAGTTTCTCGCCGGTGGCCGGCGCCGTGGTCGCCGTCAAAGTGCCACCAGAGGGGTTGCCGGCGCCCGTCAGGGTATAATCGGTGCCCTCCACCCAGGTCGTCTCGGCGCCTTGTCCGTCCCTGAGAATCGCCGTGATGTCGGCATTGGCCTGGAACAGGAACGGCACCGAGAATACGGTCGTCGAGCCGTCGCCAGCGTAGGAAACCTTGTTCTGAGCCGATGAAACGGTCATCTCATGCCCTCATCTCAACAAAAATCCGCCCATGTGGGCGGATCTACTTGAATCCAGGGCGATCTCTGAAGAACCGCCCGCTCACCCGATTTTGCCGAAGCGCATTCCGCTCAGGCGTTTGCAGTCAGCGAGAAACCCTGCTGGATACCAATGCTGACGCGTGGCGCATCGCACGAAAGCAGCAAGTTTCGGTTCCATACGCCGGGCCGGACCTCGCCTCCTCAGCGGTATAAATCGATAACGATCCGCTACGGACGGCGGCGACGGCGTCTCGAACCTCTAAGTGCCCGCCACCGCATCACGTAATCCGGGGCACATGGTGGCCCTTCAGGGCCAAGAATTACTGCCATTCAGACCAACTCCAGAAGCTCGCGCCGATCTCGGGCTACCGGGCGACTGGAAGTTGGGTGGCTACCGCAGTTTTAATATTTATAATCAAAAGAATGCGCCCTGCGGGGCGTTTCCCACAGGGCGCTAAGTTCAAAATGATTCGATTAGGCCGCTGACGAAATGCCGATGGCCTCAAGCGCGTCGATGATTGCATTGATCGCCGTACGCGCCTCGGAATCAACGGTGGCACCACCGGACGGATCGTTGATCTTCGCCTGCTGCACCCAGCCCGTGGTGTATGACACCGTGACGGTCGTGCCGTCATTCGCCGAGACTCGAACTAAGGCGACGGCATCGCCACTGTCGCGAACAACAATGAGATCGCCGACGCGCAACTCATCGACTGCGTTGTCGAAGTAGTTGGCCGCCGTGATCGCCGACACCGCGTCTGCGGTTGACTTATACTGCCAAAGCTGGAAGGCGTTGGCAGTAGAAAGCAGAGAGAGATTACTCGCACTAAATGCCATGATTTAGCCCTCCTTACTCTTGGCAGTCGATACGCACCACTCCGTTGGAATCGATCAGGCACGCGCCCATCGACATCCTATTGGTGATGCGATGCATCTGCTTCTCGCCGTTCCACCAGATGTCGGAAGTGATGTCCTCACCGATGGCGTGGCCCAAAGCCGACTTGTGATACCATAGGCACTGCCGGTCGTTGCCGACCTTGGTGAGCCCGGAGTGCGGCATCCAGAGCGTGCCGAGCCAGATCTTGGCCTGGACGCCCTTCCACGGCAGCTTGTCGTCGCCGACATAATCCGCGTTCTTGAACTCCGGGATATCCAAGAGCTCGGTCCACTGCTTCCAACCGACGAAAGCAAAACGGTTGCCGTCGTCCGGCACGTCGTTGTCGCCAAGGGTTTCCAAAGCGCTAAGCGCCTTGGTCTTGGTGAAGCCGGCGCCGCCTGCGGCCACGGTGGTCGTGGTGGTGACCGCTGCATCAATGAGAAGCTGGTCGGTCTGACGGCCCAGCGCGAACGCACCCGACTGGACGATGGCGCGACGCTCGTCGTGCTGAAGCTTCAGCTCGTCGAGCTTGTCGACGTCGTCCGCCGCATAGTGGTCGGAAAGTGTACAGGTGATCGGTGTGTGGTCCAGGTTCATGGTCGGCACGTTACCGTGGCGAGTTTTGGTCGTGGCCACCCCAGTGCCGATCTTCTGGAACGTGGTCGATTCACCCTTGATGTTGTTCTTCGTACGCACAGTATTGCGAAGCTTGGAGCCTATGCGCTGGTACTCCATATGCACCTCGCTCTCATACTGGCGCTTGAAGCTTAGTGATACGCTCGTAGACATGTTGTCCTCGCTTGGTTGGTCCGTTTCTTACGGCAAGGCAGCCCGTTCGGTTGTCCTTGGATGGAAGGGCCTCATCGAACCCGCCAAGCGGCACTCGGGGCCAGCGAGGGTTATCCTTCGCGCCGCGGTGATGAAATCACCAAACAAATAAGAAGCCTTCAACCTTCAGCCCTCGCAAACTCGAACCTGACCGCCGAAAGCTGAGCGCTGAACGCCAGTCACGTGGGCCGATCGGCCGGGGCGGTACCGTAAAGCCTGTCGTTAATGTCCCTGACTTCGGCCTGCACCGCCGGGTTGGTCCAGTAATCGCCGCGATTCTGCAGCTCCTTGAGCCGCTCTTCCAGCGTCTGGCGGGTCTGGTCGTCCGGCGCGCCGACATGCAGCTCATGCTCGCCTGTCGTCCGGCCGATCCGGGCCAACGCCTTGACAAACAGAGGATGGCTGCCGACAGGCGTGCCGTCGGCGAGGGTCAACACGCGCACCGTTCCCTTATCCGCGCCGAAATATTCATGGAAGGCACGCTCGGCATAGTCCAGGTTTTTGTCATAGTCGGCGCCCCACTCCCGGCGCAGCGCGGTTGTAGCTTCCGCTACGGCCTCCTTATCGGCATTGACCCGCTGCTCGGCCGCAGCCAGCGTAAACTCGTTAAAGCCGCCAAACAGGATCGCTGCCTGGGTGTTGTTAAGGCCGGCCTTGTGGAACCACGTCCGGCCTGCTTTCTCGAGCTCCTCACTGTACTCAAGGCCATCCGGCAGCTCCGGGCGTTTAAGGTCATAGCCATCAGCCGTGGCTGGCCGGCCGAGACGTGTATAAAACTCGTCTATATGCTCCTCGCTGGCGTCTTCGGCCAGAGGGTTGATCGCGCTACCTAGCTTCCTTTGGAGTTCGGCATAGGATTTCACCACATCGGCCGGGGAGGTGAACTTCTCGGCCATCGTGCGATACTCTTCCGGCAAAGCTTCACGCCAGTTGACCGGCCCAGCCGGCTGACGCGCTTGCCCATCCGCCGGGCTAAGGTCGTTTTCGGAGCTCAGGTTCGAATTATTCGATCCCTTCGAGTTCGCCATGATCTACTCCTCTATTAGATCCTCGAATTCAGCCGCCGCAGCCAGAGCCGGATTGGTGACCTTGCCGAGCAGCTCGGCGGCGCCCTTCTGTACCTATGGTTCTGGCTCCGGAGCCCGGGGAGATGGCGGGTCTTTAGCCGCTCCGGAACGATGCTGTGGCGCCCACAAACCGGGCGGCGCGCCGCCCGAGACTCCCCTCCGCCGGGAATTGAGAGAGCTCCGTCAGCATCGCCGCAAAGGCCTCCTCCACCGTCTGCCGGTGCTCGGAGTCCTTGGGATCGAGGGCCTTGCGTTCACCTGTTTCTCGTAGATGATTCTGTCGGTTTTAGGCTTTTCCCGAATGTGCGCAGTCACCTTGTCGGGACCGGTTGGAACCGGAAAAACGCTGGGCAGGACCTCAGCCCCGGTGATGGGCGTTCACTCTGGCTTCGCAGCGGGCCTATTCTGCCCGTGCCCGGAATATGGGGCATGTCTTAACTCTCAAACCTCTCGGCGATTCTTGACGCCCCACTAAGAAGCGACTCACCCGCACCGATGAAGCCCGCAGTCCTGCTGAACTGCCCGCGCATCCGCTGAAGGATGGCTTCCCGCCTGAGCCGCGCAGCCGTAATATCGCCGCCCGCTCGGATCGTAAGCGCCTCAAGCTCCGCCTGTGCCGCCGTCTCCACCTGAAGCAGAAGCGGGGAGCCCTCGGCAACCCTGACCCCCGCCTTGGCGAGAAGCGTCCGCTGCTTGCCTCCTAGCCGCGCAGCGTCCCTGCGGAATTGAGCTTCTTGAATCGCCGCGCGCTGGCGCGCGAACGCGGCCTGCTGGTGCAGGACTCGACTCTGGAACGCCGCCTGCGCCGCAGCAGCTTGACCCGCCTGAATTTGGCCAATAGCGCTTATACCAGAGGACACCGCCCCAATAATGGCAAGTTCTGTGCCCGTCATCGCACATAACCTAGATAGGTTTGCCCCCCGCCATTGGCCTTGACCACGCCATTGGGGCGGAACCCAAGCCGCTCGGCGAAACGTCGGCCGGTCATATCTTCCGCACATACCGAAATATGAACCGTG
The DNA here is from genome assembly GCA_022571365.1 of Pseudomonadota bacterium. Taxonomy (GTDB): domain Bacteria; phylum Pseudomonadota; class Alphaproteobacteria; genus JACZXZ01. Next base: position 37,263 of record JACZXZ010000010.1, read on the forward strand.
CCGAACTCGGGCAATTTCATTACCTTGTCGAGTGCCCGTTTGATCGTTCGAAACATGAAAACCGGCCTCCTTCTCATATGGTCCGATGCAATGACCCACGCATGCGCGACGTTGTTCTGATCCAGGATTAGACCTGCCGCGCCAAGCACTCGGCCATCATGAATCGCCGTCCCGCCGAAGCCAGTTGGGCCAACCCGCCTGGACATCTCAAGCAGCCGCTCAATACCAAGAGTGCGTCGCTCGATCTCGCCCGGTTCCAGCATCGCCAGATGCCGCCACTCGAAGGGAACGATCTCAAAAGCCATCATCTTTCGTTCGTCTTGAGATGCACGGCGCAAGCGAGAATGGTAAGCGGCAGGGGCAAGTCCTGCTCGACCACGATGCGCGTGTCGGTATTAACATCACCTGGGAAAGACACGAATTTCTCGCCGGTGAACAGCGGCACCGCCGCATCCATCGGATCGGCCGTGGACCGGAACGGCACCACGTCTAGGACCGCCTCATCCGGCCCTACCTTCATGCCCATGCTGTCAAGCAACACCAGGGTTACACCGTCGATGCGCTTGACCTGGCCGACCGCCGTGCCAGAGACAGCCCCGGCCTCGATCCTCAAGGTCTCGATGGTCGAGGTGTACTTCAAGCCCGCATGGACTTTGCTCGCGGCGGACTCAAGCGTGATCTGGCCACCGGAGACGGTCTGCGGCGGATGCACGGCACCATCGGCCAGAATATCGACCTCCTTGCCCTCGAGATGGTCAAGGCCGGTGATCACGGTCGCTGGCGCGCCATCATAGGTAAGCCCTGAGTCGACAAAGAACGCATCATCGTCGGAATCGAAATCCAGGGTCTCGAAGAACTCGATATAGCGTTTGGTCTGTCCGCCCACCACGCGCTTGACCACGACCCACACCTCATCTTCCTGGGCGCCGGGAATGACGGCCACCCCCTCAAAGGCACCATCGTTCGTGTCGCCTGGGTCGCCCGTTATGTGCCGGGCCCAGCCGATCACGTCCTCGGCGCGCTGGTAGGTTAACGCGGCCAGAACCCCGTCCGCACGCACGCACCACAGGATCGAGTCCGGGGCTTGGCTGTAATCCATGTCGACGAATCCGCTTGTGGCGGCGGTCGCGGCGCGGCTCACATGGTCGGCCAAAATAGTGAGGTCCGGCGCGCGAAAGCCGTCGACCTCGAAGTTAAAGGCAAATTCGCGGATCGTCCGCTGGGCGCGCTGGAGAAACAACACCGCATGGCCCACCCGCTTTGGCAGCATCGAGGCGCACCCGTGGGTGGTCTGGCGCTTGATCTGAACGTTGGACGGCGTGATCGGATCGTTGAGCGACGAGGCTTGCACGGTCCACTCGCCGCCAGCCGTGCCCACCGCGAGCTGCCGGCCCGGCGAAAGCCACTCGATCACGTTCACCCGGTCGGCCGCAATGGTGTAGTTGACCGGATCATCGTCGGCCGTGCCCGGCGTGAAATCTTCCAGCACGGCCGACTTCGACCCCCAAAGCGTCTGTGGCTTTTCAGAACTCCCCGCCAGATAAAGCCGCTGTTCGTAGAAGGCGACGCAGCTGGGATAGCCCGTCGTCCCCGACCAGGCGCCGAGCCGCCAATCCGAGGACGCGGTTGTGCCGTCAAAGTCGGCCCTCACGTCCGCCGTAACTTGGGTCGCGCTGGTGAAGCCGACGATTCTGGCATAGCCCCAGGTGGAGCCGTGCTTGATCCGCACCAGTCGGTCCACGTCGGTCGCCACAAACGGGCTATGGCCGGCCGCGGTGATGGTGATGCCGTTGCCCGTGGTCGCGGTGGGCGTCAGGGTCTTGGCCGTATCGGTATTGATCTCCAGATACGGCCCGTCGATGAAATCCGCCTCGGTCAGCGACCAGGAGGTGTGGCCCGATCGGCTGAGTTTTTGAACCGGATGGTTCGGGTGGACCAAGTACATGATGTCCGCCGTCTGGGCGAACTGAATCTCGGAAAGCTCGGTCTCCAGATACGACCCGGCGATTTCGACCGGCGCGCCTGCGATCAGCGCGACATCGTCGATTCCGAGCGTCTTATTGTTCTCGTTGCGGAACTGGACGTAGAGTGGCGAGGCCGTCGGCGTGAAGGTGTAGCAGTGATAGCCGGCGGCGAACTCCACGTCGTTGACCAACTCGCCGCCGGTGCTGGTCGTGCCGACGCGGAGCTTGATCTTGTCCCCGGCCGCTCCGATCACCCGGAATTTCAGGACATGGGCCTGGCCGGTATTGGTGGTCGTGATGTCCTGCTCGGCCCAACCGACATTCGCCGTGCCGCCGCCGTTCAGATTCATGGTGCCGGCCGAGTTCCAGGAAATAGAGCCCGTACCGGTGCTGCGCTCGTCCCAGCCCACAATGTCAGAGGCGAAGGTGCCGTTGGTGATCGCCGCGTCGGTGTCGGCGACCGTGATAACCCCCTTGTCCTTGTAAAACCTACAATACTGCTCGCCCGCCTCGATAATGTAGGCTTGGACAACAGAGAACTCGAACGGAATGGGCCGGATCTTCTTGGACGAGTCCTTCACCTCGGCGACGAACCTGGTCCCCGCCCGGCGCCGGATTCCGCCCTGGGGCAGGCAGATAAAGTTCTCAAGCCTCTTGCAGGCGTTGCGGTACTTGCTGAAATCAACCCGCGCCTCCATGCGCGGCGAAAACTCGCCGGCGTTGAAGCTGACCTGCAGCGGCGTGGCTCTAGGCAACGACCTTAACTCCTTCCAGCAACCACCGCCTCTTGTTCTTGTAAAACCTACAATACTGCTCGCCTGCCTCGACGGTGTAGGCTTGGACAACAGAGAACTTGAACGGAATTAGCCGGACGTTCTTGGGCCTGCCCTTTATCTCGGCGACGAACTGCGTTCCTGCCCGGCGCTGTGTGGCTCTAGGCATTAGGACCTGTCCGTGACCCATGACCCCTCAGGCAGGGCCTCGGCGAAGTCTTCCTGGGCGTCGACACCGCGGGCCTTTCGCATCACGGCCTCGAAAGCCTCACGCTTCAATTGCTCAAGCGTGCTTGACTGGGTGAGAGGCTGCGCCAACGCCCAGGCCAAGCGGAATATCAACGCCTCCGTGAACAGCTCGTCGAAGGTGTTCGGGTCGGTGACCCGGCGGACGTAGCGCAGCCACAGCTCACCTGCGCCGGACAGCACCTTCCGGCCCTCGATTCGGTACTTGACCGAGCCCACCCCGGCGTCATTGTCGTGGACCGATAGTATCCTCAGCCAGTCTGAGGGAAGCTGGTAGGCGAAGTCGAACTCATAGGTGGGCGCGGCCGAAAGCTGGCCGAGCTTCGCCCGGGCAACCGCGAAGTTCCACGGGTGCGCCCTGAGCAGCTTGTCGCGCAACGAGACGTAGCGTTTGTTGCACTCACGGGCGTTCTTGTCGTCCTGGTCGAGCGCCAGAATCGAGGCGGCGCCGATCTCGGAAAGCGCCTCGTTGCAAATACCGACTTCGGAAGCCATGGTGTTCCTCTATGCCAAGGCTTCGGGCCGGCCGGCCTCGGCCCGCTTCGAGTTGGGGGTCGCGTCCTTATTGGCCCGCACGGATTTCGACCTCCGGGCCCCTTGCCCCGCCCTGGCCGGGCGGGATCTTTGAGCGGCCTCAGGCCGGGGGTTCGCCTTACGCTTTGTGGTCCGGAAGGAAAGGCCGCCGGCCTCGATCACGGGCATCGTCCCGAAGTTGTCGATCTCGACGCTGGCTTGCGTGGCGCGAAGCACGATGAAGAGGCCATACACCGGGTCCCGCGTGATGTCTGCGGTGACGACTAGAAAGTCGTTCTTGCGGAGCATGTAGGCAGCCGGGAGGAAATAATCGGGGTGCGCCACCTCTCCGGCCGCATCGTCCGTCTGATAGTGCCAAATGACGAACTGGTTGCCGCCATAGGTCATGGGTTGAAGCTGGTGGGGTTTGAAACTCATTGGGCCATCTCCCATAGGGCTGCCGACAATTAAGAAGAGCGCCTCATAAATGAGCGCCCGCTCGATGCTCTGATCATGACACTGATGTTGCCGCGCCGTTTCGGTGGTGATCGGCACGACTTCGATAATCCTGGCCAGCGGCTTTGCGGAACCAGCTCGGGTCTCGGGGCCCTCGCCCCGGAGCCCCGCCGGGACGCGCATCACCAAGCCTTCCGGCGCCACACACATGGGGCGGCCGGCATGCAGCGGCATGGCCGATCGTTAAGTTCAGGAGGTTTACGGATGCCTCGCGGACGAACGCCCGTCGATTATGGCCACCATTTATAGCCTATTTTGTCCCATCTGTTGCAAAGTATTTTGTTGCAACATTTCTTGCTCCGAGGCCAGCCCTGGCACCGCCTCATATTCCTCAGCCGCGCCTCGCTCCCACGCCGGACAATCCGGCCCCGGTCGCCGGCTGAGCGAGCGGCTGGGCCCCCACCATCTGATCTCCGGGCTTCGCCGGCCCGAGTGGCTTGATCACCTTGTCCACCAAGTCGCCAGGTCGCAGCGCAAAGTCCCTTCTAACCACGCCGTCTTTGGCCCCTATGTCCTCGTCCGCCAGGCGCACCGCCTCGGCGGGCGCGATCCCGGCGTCCAGGTAGCGGACGATGGACTGGGCGCGGGCCGTCTCTTGCGGCAGGAACACAAACTCCTCGTCGGATTTCGGTACAAAGATGAGCGCTTCGGCGGGGCCACCCGCCGGACAATCTGGGAAATCGGGCGCCGCCGCTGCCGCCGAAACGGGCCACAATGGCCGCTTCACCGAGGCCGCGGAGAGTTGTTATGCTTCCAAGGACGCCCAACCCTTCAAGAGGACGATCATGACTCTCAATTTCGGAAAACCGTTCCTACCCCTGGCCCTCTCGTTTTACCTGTTCGTCACACCGTGGGCAGCAGGCTCAGGCGGGGCGGACGAGAAAGGCATCGACGCCCAGGCGTTGATCGACGCCTGCTGGGCCATATCGCTGGAAGACCGCTCCAGCGGTGTGACGGCTCGGCATCGCGAAGGCGCTCTCAACTCGGTCCTCTGTCTTGAGGAGGTGATCCTGGACCAAGTCGAGATTCTCTTCCCCGACGGCGAGTATCTGTCCCGGGAGCAGGCGGCGGAAAAGCTTGAACGGTTGCGATTTGCGGCGGGCAGCCTGTACTGGTCGATCTACAATGAAAACATAGCCTGCGACCCGTCCTGCGGAACGATATGGCACACTGCGCATCTATCGGCAAATGCCCGCATTCTGGAGGACATGATCCGGAACATCGCCTACGTTCGTAACTACCACAGGTTCTAGCCACTCGATAGGAGGCTCAGCCCGCACCTTCGGCGGCATCTTACAGCCGTTTAGGCCCAATCCGGAATCCCTCCGCCCGCTCAGGCCAGCCTGGATTGCCGAGAAAGTTCGGATCTCCCCTCATGTCCTCGATCCGTTTGTCGACCATCCTGTCGTTGACCTCCTGGATCTTGCCCTCCCGGATCGCTTGGGCGATGGCGGCGCGGGTCTTGGGACCCACATTGCCATCGTAGACCTTGTCGCCGCTCTCGTCGGTCTCCCGCAGGTCCGTCCCCAGCACCTCGTCCAGGGACTGCTGGAGCAGTCGCCCGGCTGTATCAGACCCATGCAGGACGCCGGTGTCGAATAGTTGCAAACCGTCCAGGCGGTGACATAGTCCCCTCAAACGCGCCGGGGAATCGTCCTATATGCGCAGGACTTGCGACTATGTGCGAGGCTTGAGCTCCTCGGTCAAACCGGTTTATGGCTTGGCCTTCGAACGGGCTTTACGAACATATCGCGCCAGACAGTAAAAATAGGCAGGTAATTGGACAAAAGCCATAATAATTAATGAAGTCAGTCCAAAGACCCTGAATAACGTTCCAAATCGAATCCGACATGGAACACCGTAAGCCACGTAATTCGCTTCGCTTTCATCTACTGCATAATCGCAATGACTGATTGGGGATTGAGCTTTAACCCAGTGTATGCGGCAAAACCGGCTAAGGAGAAGATGACGATGGTAGAAAGGACAATATATATCTTCACGATGCGGAGGAGCATGGCAAGTGGCGCTCTAAAGTCTATCGGTCGAAGGCCTTGAATAGCCGAAAAGCACAGCGACCAACGGCATTACGGGGAGAGCGATGCGGCCCCCGGGCCACCTACATCAGCCCGGGCGTCACTGCCTTTGTTCCAGGTGCCTGCCGCGGCGTCTCCGGAGGATGAAATGACCGAGATAAAACAGGGGAGCCGGCGCGAGGGCCGAAAGGGCCCACATCAAATGCCGTGCGAAAACGGAGATTCCGGGTTGAAAGTTTTTCGTGGTTTCCCACACGGCATACACCACGCCGGTCAGACATGCCACGGCCACATAGGTGAGGATAATCCTGTTTACTGGAACCGCATCAGGTGAGCGCGGGGCGCCGACCCGCACGGGCGGGCCTCGCCATCTTTCGCGGATCTTGCGGTAGGCGAACACGAAGGCGTGAAATAAGGAAATCACCGCCAGAAGCAGTGTGGCTCCACCTATGGCCACTAACGCGAACAACGCTGTCGTATGGCCAAACCGTATATTACACGAGATCTCCTCATCTACAATAATATCGCCAGTATGATCCTCCACGGGATCACAATAATCCCAATCCTTACTAGTCGTACCTATATTGGAGAACTTTATCCCGATCATCGCAATGCTCAGGCTCGCTCCGCCCGCCAGGCAGAGCCCCACATAAAGCAGTAGGATTTTCCAACCTCTACGCCCGAGCATGGCAAAGCCCCCTCAAACTACTCAAGGCCCACTTTTGTCCATAACTTCTTATCATAGACGTCTTGAACACGGGCGCCATAGTCGTTAACGAGCTCTCTGCCAGTGTAATTGTATATCGAACCGATTTTAGCCGGAGTCTGGTCTTTCGGGTCAAGGCGGTCCTGTATCTCTTTGATGAGCGTGACCGCGGCTTCGATATTCTTCTCCGGCTTGGAGAAATCTTCTTCATCATATCCAAGCCCTGACCAAATTTCGGGCTTGATATTCATCGGACGAATGCTATCAGCTACACCTACCCGCTCAAAAAAGTCGGAAGCCGCGAAATAGGTGTCACCCCCGCCTGAATTCTCAACATACATGATGGCGCGGACAAGATCCGGATCGACTCCTTGCGCCCGCGCTTCTTTGTCAATCGCGCGGTCATGGGTTCTTAAAACGCGGGCACCTTCATCGTGGTTCCAGTCCGATGGCGAGCCGGCGTCCGCCTTAGGGTTGTCCTCAATATTGAACCGCACCCGCCAGCCGGCAAGGATGGCCCACTGTCGGCTTTCTTCGTATTTGAGAGTTAAGGTTTTACCCGGGCTGCCTATGGCCGCCTCTATCTCTTGCTCCGCATCGGGACGAATCGATGTCTTCTCGCGCAGGGAGTCAAGCACCCTCTTTCCTCTGGCGATGAGCCCCTGAGTCACGGGAGCGGCGCGGGTGGAACCTGCGCCGGCCGCCTCAGCGCTGCCCTCATCGGCGGGCGGGGGCGGCTTCGCCCGGCCTCCTTGCCGTCTGTCTTGCGGGCTTTCGTCCGCCGGCTGAGCGAGCGGCTGAGCACCCACCAAGTGATCTCCGGGTCTCGCCGGCCCGAGTGGCTTGATCATCTCGTCCACCAAGTCGCCAGGCCGCAGCAGGAGGTCTCTTCTAACCACGCCGTCATTGGCCCCTATGTCCTCGTCCGCCAGGCGCACCGCCTCGGCGGGCGCGATCCCGGCGTCCAGGTAGCGGACAATGGTTTTGGCCCGG
>JACZXZ010000106.1 GCA_022571365.1 Pseudomonadota bacterium
GCGGGGCGCTTCACAGCGTGGGCATCGGCCCGGGCGCGCCCGGGTGGCGCAGTCCGGAGGCAAGCGCCGCGCTGGCCGCCGCCAGCGACGTGGTCGGCTACAACCTCTACCTGGACCTCCTGGGCGAGGCCATCGCCGGCAAGACCCGCCACGCGACGGGGCTGGGCGCGGAGGAGGCGCGGGTGCGGCGCGCCCTCGACCTCGCCGCGGAGGGCCGGACCGTCGCCCTGGTATCCTCGGGCGACTCCGGTATCTACGCCCTGGCGGCGGTGGTCTTCGAGCTTCTCGACCGGGAACGGCGCGCCGAATGGGGCCGCCTCGACATCGACGTCATTCCCGGAATCTCCGCGCTCCAGGCCGCGGCGGCCAGGACCGGCGCGCCGCTCGGCCACGACTTCTGCGCCATATCGCTCTCCGACCTGCTGACTCCCTGGCCCGAGATCGAGCGGCGGCTCCAGGCCGCCGCGGCCGGCGATTTCGTCACCGTCCTCTACAACCCGGCCTCCAAGCGCCGGCGGCGCCAGCTCGGCGCCGCCCGGGACATTCTCCTCAAGGCGCGCGCGCCCGAGACCCCGGTGATCCTCGCCCGCAATCTGGGCCGCGCGGGCGAGGAGCTGGAGGTCGTCCGCCTCGCCGGGCTCGACCCCGCCCGCGTCGACATGCTGACCCTGGTCCTCGTCGGCAACAGCCGAACCAAGGTGATCGATCACGGCGCCAAGCGGTGGGTCTACACCCCCAGGGGCTACGCGGCAAAGGCCGGAAGCGGCGAGGCGGGCGCCGAGAGCCAACCCCGGAGGCCCCGAGGGTCGCGCAGGCGAGGACGGCTTTGAGCCGCAAGCTTCCCCGGATCGAATGCCGATCGGTTTCGCTGTGGGCACGGGTGACAAATCCCGACAAATCCCAATGGCAAAATGCCCGCGCAACGGCTGGGAAGGCTGGTTCGCATCGGCTAGCATGGGCTGGTCTTCGATCTCTGCCGCTCTCAGGCTTCCAAGGGCCGGGGGAATTTAGGTGGCCGTTCATTTCATAGGCGCGGGGCCGGGGGAATTTAGGTGGCCGTTCATTTCATAGGCGCGGGGCCGGGGGCGCCGGACCTCATCACCGTCAGGGGACTCAAGCTCATCGAGAGCGCGCCGGTGGTGCTCTATGCCGGCTCGCTGGTGCCGGAGGCGATGATCGCCCGGGCCGCCAAGGGCGCGCGGGTGGTCGACACGGCGTCCCTGACCCTCGACGAGATCATCGCGGAGATGAAAAGCGCCCACGATGCGGACAAGGACGTGGCGCGGGTGCATTCCGGCGACCCGTCGGTCTACGGCGCCATCGCGGAGCAGATGCGGCGGCTGGACGCCCTCGGCATTCCCTACGACGTGACGCCGGGCGTGCCGGCCTACGCCGCGGCCGCGGCGGCGCTCAAACTGGAGCTCACCCTGCCGGAGGTGAGCCAGACCGTGATCCTCACCCGCACCGCCGTCCGCTCCTCGGCCGTGCCAAAAAGCGAGGATTTGCGCCGGCTGGGGGCGAGCGGGGCGACGCTCGCGATCCACCTCTCGATCAACGACCTGGCGCGGGTCGTGCGGGACCTCACCCCCCTCTATGGCAAGGACTGCCCGGCCGTGGTCGCCTACCGGGTGGGCTGGCCGGACGAGCAGATCATCCGCGCGACGCTGGGGACCATCCGCGACCGGGTCAAGGCCACCGGCATCACCCGCACCGCCCTGATCCTGGTCGGCCGGACGCTGACCGCCTCAGACTTCAGCGACAGCCGCCTCTACGCCGCCGACCACCATCACGTTTTGCGGCCGCAGCGGTCTTCTTAGCCGAAGCCCCATCGAGAGCTGGATATTTTCACCGCGGCGGCCGGTTACTGCATCCCGGCCTTCCGCAGCACCTCGGCGACCCTGCGCTGGCGGTTGCGCTCGGCCCAGTCGAGTGCGCTGAGTCCGGTATAGTCCCGGAGCTCGAGATCGACGCCGCGCTCAATGAGAAGCTCGACGATCCGGGCGTGGCCGTTGCGCGCCGCCTTCATGAGAACGGTCACGCCCTGGCGGTCGCCGGCGTCGGTGTCGGCGCCAGCGTCGATCAGCGTCTCGACAATGGCGCGGTGCCCCCTGTCCGCCGCCCAGATCAACGCGGTGTTGCCCAACTCGTCCTTGGAGCCGCGCCCCGCGCCGTGCTCAAGCAGCAGCGAAACGACCTCCCCATGACCGGCGATGGCGGCGTAAATAAGCGCGCTGACCCCGTCCCCATCGAGCTGGTTGGGATTTGCCCCAAACGTGAGCAACCGCCTGACATTGGCGGCATCGCCGACCTTGGCGTAGTCGATCACCCGGTAGGCGCTGAAGGGATCGATCTGCGCCCTCGTCGGGAACGACACAAGGAGAGCCATAACGCCAACGGCGCAGGCGGCAAAGAACGCCCTCATGACCCCTGGGCCCCCGCTTCTGTCCGACCTCGCTCCGCTTCCCCCCTGCCGTCGAGGTCGTCGAGCCGGCGACCAACCCAGGCGAGCGCGGCGGCGACGGCCGCCACCCGCTCGCCGGGCTCGGGCAGCGGCCGGCGGACCATCACGACCGGGATACCGGCCTCGCGGGCGGCGACGATTTTCGCCGCCGTGGCGTCACCACCACTCGCCTTGGCTACCAGCACGTCGACGCGGTGGTGGGCGAGCAGATCGCGCTCCGCCTCAATGGTAAAGGGACCGCGTCCAAGGATCACCCGGTAATCGGTCATCGGCAGCGGCTCCTTAGGCGGATCTATAAGCCGCACCAGGAACCACACGCCGGTGACCTCACCGAATGCTCCGAGACTTTTAACGCCCACGGTGAGGAGCGCGCGGCGGCCCAGCGTCGGCAGCATCGCCGCCGCCTCGGCCAGGTCGGCAACCTCGGTCCAGCGATCGCGGGGATGGCACCGCCACGGCGGTCGAAGCAGGATCAGCCGCGGGACTCCAACCGCATCGCAGGCCGCCCGGGCATGGGCCGAGATCGTCTCGGCGAACGGGTGGGTGGCGTCGACCACCAGGTCGACCCTGGCCTCGCGCAGGTAGTCGGCCAGGCCCCCGACGCCGCCGAAACCGCCGACCCTGACCGCGCCGGCAACGGCCGCGGGAGCCGCGGTGCGCCCGGCCAGC